>CAZENC010000193.1:0-6041 GCA_964513115.1 uncultured Desulfobacteraceae bacterium
TCACCCGCCCATAACTGCCTGAAATCACCAGGCCGAGAAGCCCGGAATCGAAGAAAAGACCTCTTTACCCTTAGCATTTGACAAGCTTATATCAGAACAATTTTTCAGTACTCATTAACCGGATGAACCCCATAAATTTATAAGCTTTTTCATCATCCTGAATCAAGATGAAACTGAACTAAAAACAGGGAGCGAAAATCAATGATCGTAAGAAATATCAAAGACAAGGAAGTCCTCGATACTACATACCTTGCCCACGGTGGAGCCATTGCTCAGATGATACTTGACCGCAGGACATTGAAAGAGATCGGTTTTTTGGCTGTAGCCACATTGGCGCCGAGCAAAGAGATCGAGGCTCATATTGATCCTATGGAGGAAATCTATTTCATTATGAGCGGATCGGGTGAGATGCACGTAGACGATGAATCAAGGCACGTTGGGCCGGGCGACGCCACATGGATTCCTGTCGGTTCCAGTCACAGTCTTTTCAATAGCGGCAATGAGGCTCTTGTCATCTTGGTGGTTGCGTCACCTGCCTGGTGAGGATTTTCATTGAACGTTCTGATTATTAGACCGGGGGCCATGGGGGATACCCTCATGGTTTTACCTTCCCTTGTACAGCTTTCGGGGGAAGCAGTCTTCACTTTTGTCGGTCGCCAGCCCGGCCTGGATTTTGTACGGGATTTTGTCCACCAAGGACTGGATATGGAGGCAGCAGGATGGCATAGGCTTTTCATGAAGACTCCGGACGATAAGGGTCTGCCGGTGTCCCAAGCAGATCTGGTAGTAGCCTTTTTCAGTAATGAAGCTGCCAATATCAGTAAAAACCTGAAGGCATATTTTCCTGACGTTCCTATCCATGTTTATCCGTCTTTTTCACCCGAAGGCACCGGGCTCCATATGGCCCGATATCTTGCTGAATGTCTGAAATCCGCAGGACTGCCTGTTGATCCCGATAGATCTGTTAAAGAAGCTATGGAAGGGGCGCTCTTTGGGGAGGCAAGTCAATCGACAGCACGAGACAGAATCGTATTTCATCCGGGCTCAGGTGATCCCCTGAAGAATTACCCCCCTGATTTCTGGCTAAAACTGCTTGAAAGCTCCGGCCATGAGAGCAGATTACAGGGTTTGAAAGAGACCATCATATTAGGGCCTGCAGAGGAACATCTGGTCTCCTTTTTCAGGGAAAACCGGATGACTTTCAGAATGGAAATCAGCCTTTGTCCTGACAAGGAAAAGCTCACCCTGCTATTGAGAGAAGCCGCCTTATACCTCGGACACGACAGTGGCATAACACATCTGGCTGCAATGTTAGGAACGCCAACCATTGCACTGTTCAGGGCAAGCGATGTAAATCAATGGAAACCCATTGGGCCGCGAGTAAGGGTCGTTGACAGTAGAAAGACCGGCCTGAAACTCGTTGGAAAGATACTTGATGTATCGAAAACCCTCATCACAGAACAAACGTCCGGCATGATGAATAAATGAGAATTTTCAATCAATGCCCTTTTGTCTTGTAATGAATACGTTGATTTTGATAGCCTTATAAAAGGCCTCAAAGCCACGCTTAAAAAAAACAAAACCTGTGATGCGTTTTTTGAAAACAGTAAAGAATCCCCACCCAAAGCTCGGGGGCACCCCATAGGGGTGTTCCACTACTGCATACTTATAGGAGGCGAAGGTATGGGACTCTTCGAAAGGACGCATCTTTCGGATAAAAAACCCCTTTGCCCCGTGCCGCGGCCCGAGTCGTGGTCTGCACTACAACGGGCCAATGGAATCCACAGCCTCCGGTGCAAGCAGACCGCAGGGAGGGCCGCTTGCAGCGTAGGAGTAGATGCGGAGTGGAGAAGAGTGCCATGCCGAGCCGTATGACTGGCATAGTCAACCAACATAACCCAACCCTAAGGGTGAGAGGCTTTATTCCCCAGTAAAGCACAGGCCATAGGGGTCTCTTTTCAAAAGGCTGAAGTGTTATTTTATCTTATCGATCATTGCGTCTGTCCTTTCCAAAATGTCGAATTAGGAGGGAACCATGGAAACTATAGAAATTATTTTCGCCCGTGAAATTCTGGATTCAAGAGGGAATCCTACGGTCGAAGTAGAAGTTGGGTTAAGTGACGGCAGTTTAGGTACCGCTGCCGTGCCGTCCGGTGCCTCCACAGGCAAATATGAGGCCGTTGAATTACGAGATAAGAGAAAAAAGCGCTACATGGGAAAAGGGGTCGAAACGGCCGTCCAAAATGTTAATCAAGTCATCGCACCCGTCCTTATGGAAATGGATGCCACTGACCAGCGCCTGATTGATAAGATCCTTATTGAATTAGACGGGACCCCCAACAAGGGAAAACTTGGAGCCAATGCTATATTGGGCGTTTCCCTGGCTGTCGCACAGGCTGCGGCAGATTCGCTTTTTATGCCCCTTTACCGCTATATCGGTGGGACCGACGCGTGCAGGCTCCCCATGCCCATGATGAATGTTTTGAATGGAGGCCTCCATGCGGGCAACAATGTGGATCTCCAGGAATTTATGATCATGCCTGTTGGCGGTAAAACATTTAAGGAGGCCCTGCGTATCGGCGCGGAGGTCTTTCATGGCCTGGCGGCTGTTTTGAAAGAAAAGGGTCTTTCTACGGCCGTAGGCGATGAAGGGGGTTTCGCACCTGATCTCAAATCCAATGACCAGGCCGTGGAGATGATTCTGGCCGGAATCAAGAAGGCCGGGTACCGCCCGGGAAAGGACGTGGTTTTGGCCCTTGACCCTGCCTCTTCCTCTTTTTTTAAAAACGGCAAGTATGTGTTTTTTAAATCCGATAAATCAAAAAAAACTGCCGTCCAGATGATCGACTTTTACGCTGACTGGGTAAAGAAGTATCCCATCTATTCCATTGAGGACGGTCTTGATGAAAATGACTGGAAACACTGGAAAAAGATGACCGCGAGGCTCGGGGACATTATCCAGATCGTTGGAGACGACCTTTTTGTGACCAATACCGAGCGAATTGCAAGGGGAATTAAGGAAGATTCAGCCAACGCGGTTCTGATAAAACTGAATCAGATCGGGACCCTTACAGAAACCCTGGAGGCTATCCAGATGGCCCACCGGGCAGGATGGAATGCGATCATTTCTCACCGTTCAGGAGAAACAGAGGATACTTTCATTGCCGATCTGGCGGTTGCCACCGGAACCGGACAGATAAAAACCGGCTCCCTTTGCCGATCCGAAAGGATATGCAAATACAATCAACTCCTTAGGATTGAAGAGGAACTGGGTGATGCTGCCGAGTTCGGATGGCCCCAGTAATTATCCTGCCTGTTCCTGATAGAACTATAGAAAAGGGGTAATAAATGGCTTATGATGCAACAAAAGACCAAGTCCTTGATAAATGGGAGAATGAAAAGACCGGCCTGAGTGTCTCAATTAACAAATATGGAGACGCGGAACCAAAACTGCAGATCGGCCCGAGATTTTACACGAGAAAGGACGGAGCAAAATCCACAACAAAACCGGGTCGCCTCGGTATTGACGATGTTATTTGGCTTAACGAAGTGATTGAAGAAATCGTAGAAAAGATGAATGGGTATTTTCTTGAAGAGTCTTAGTGCGTTCGCTCTTTGAGCTCTTTTACATCTCTAAGTCTATCCTGAAAATTTCCTGTCTGTTACTTTGGAAAACATGAGCCGGGTTTCTGTTTCATTTGCTATTTTCAAATCGCATTAGAAGAACCAGTTTCCAGGGTTTTTTCCATGTACCCGAGGACTTCATCAAGCTGGGAGAGTGTGATAATCTGCTTTTCTAACAATATTCTGCCGATCAGCCTGTGAGTTCCTGAGGATAGATCCTCTTCCACCTGCGTTTTCAGTGCATCAACAACCTGGTCTGCTGTGACAAATCCTTTTTCCAGAGCTATGACTCCAAAACGCTTATCAAGATGAACTATTTTCATCTTACCTTTCAGGACCTGTCGTTTCTTTTCCGGCATAGTTTTAGGTGTCCGTATTTTTCATAACTAATTGGAAAAATTTTATCACCGGCTGCTTTGCAAGCCTCTCGACCTCCCGCATGTCAACTTCTGCGGGGGTCTTCGACCTGACAAAAAGCATCCACTGAAAAAACATAAAAAGACTGCCCAAAAAAAATAGGCCCTTTATTAATTATTCCACAACGCATAATTGACAACCTCGTAAAAAGTCCCTTCGCACCTTTTTACTCGGCGGAGGAGGGCTGCCCCTCCCCCGCCATTTGAAGTGAATTCAAATGGTTCCACCCCCACCTCAGTCCGGGGCTTAACCGCCCTCGGACCGTTGACGGACTTTTTACGAGTCCATCATAATTGCAATGAAATAATACACTACGTCTCGCTAAATCCCCAAAAAGGGTATTCCAGGACATATTCGGCAATCTTGCCCGGACTGTTTTCCCTGCTCGCTACAAGCCACAGGGTATTCTTCTTTTCCTCAGCAGATATGGGATCTATGGGATCCCAATCGGGCAAGAGAATCATTGCGTTGTCAGCACTATATTCAATATCTCCCGATTCCTTAAACGAACCCAGATCAGGATTTTTACTGTAGCCTCTACCCTCACCGCGGGACAGCTCCGAAACAACAAGAAAAGAAACATTATGTTCATCCCTTATCGCTTCCATATTGCGAAGCCATTCATCTATACCGGTTCTCCTCTCAGAAAGGTTCTTAAAGGGAAGTTTATGGAGACTGTCAATAACAACCAGGGTTTGGTCCTTTCTTGTCTCGTGCTGGAGAAAATCGATCTGTCTCCTCATTATATCAGGACTCAATTTCCTGTCAGTAACAACTCGAAAGAAATCCAGAATCCACTCGAGGTCCTTGTAAGCCCTATTGATTCTGGCAAGCGATTCACCCTTGAGGTCCTTGAGTCTTATTTCTTCTTCCGACAGCCTGCTCAAACGACATAGGGTCCGCATATAGATCTTCTGGCGGCCGTTCTCGAAATCATAGTAAATAACGGGAATATTATTCTTGGCCATCTCGGTCGAAATCTGAATAAAAAAACAGGATTTTCCAGCCTTGGGTTGAGCTCCAAGGATGTTGAGACCACGAATACCACTAAGGGACTGGTCCATCTTTTCGAAACCCGAACTCAAGCCCAGAAGCCTTTTTCCCTTTACCCTTTCCAGTGACTTCGAAAAGTTTCGGTGCTCTTTTTTCGGGGAGGAAAAGGGGGAAAAGGATTTCGATGCCCTTACCATTGAAACTACAGTTGACCTGAATTCTTTCTCATTCTCTCTCCTGAGCTGACAGAGTCCATAGCCACGCTCGAGGCCTGGTGGCCATCTCAAAATCCTGGCCTTGAATCCGAGCTTTGTTGCCAGTTCACGGGCCGAGAGCTGTGCTTCGGGTGAATTATTCATCAGCAAGAATATGTGATTAATAAATGCCAGTCTTTCCTGATCAAGCATTTCCAGGTCTGTAAACGAGGGAACAGCAATACCCGGGTAGCCCAATTCTTTTAGGGTCAGCAGATTGTTTTCCCCGTCAGTAATGAAAATTGCTCCGTCTTCACACCTGTCTATTTCCTCAACATTAAAAATCCGGAATTTTTCTGAAAAGGACATCTCATCGCCTTGCCAGAAATTATCTTCCTCCTTGCCGGGGAGTATGCACCTGGCAGCATAGCAATTTCCATCTTCCCCAAAATAGGGATACACCAGGTACCGTCCGTTATAGCCTATCCCCATTTCGTCTACTACGGCCCTTGAAACACCGAATTCCTCAAAATGCGCGTATTCGCTTTTACCCATAAGAGATCGAAATTTTTTCATCTCAGCATTAATACTCTTAGCAGGATATACAATATCCCTCACATAAGCCTCCCGGTCCGGATCATGCCCAGGCACCTTAAGAGGATCTATACCCATTAGCCTGGCAAAATACGCCACAAAACCACCAGGTCTGCATCTGTTTAAGCAACTGAAATAACCCGAAAACAAACTCTCAGGATCAAGATCTATTGTTATCTCTCCCGGCTTATCGCTTTTGCCGGATTTACAAAAGGGGCA
>CAZENC010000194.1:0-6008 GCA_964513115.1 uncultured Desulfobacteraceae bacterium
TGCTCTCGTATAAGGCAAGAAGCCTTTTGACAATGCTTGGAATAATAATCGGCATAGGGGCGGTTATCGTTGTCTTCAGTGTAGGGCGGGGGGCCAATGTAGGTATACAGAAACAGATCAGCGACCTTGGCTCCAATATGCTGATTGTCTTTTCAGGGTCGAGTAAAAACGCCGGGGTGAGAAGAGGTTACGGCTCCATGCCGACCCTGAGGGTAAAGGATGCCGAAGCAATTTCAAGGGAATGCCCGGCCGTTCTGAATCTGACCCACGTAACAAGTACAAATACTCAGATCGTGGCCGGAAAGAGAAACTGGGGTACATCAGTTCACGGAACCACCGACCAGTATCCTCTCGTTCGGGAGTGGGCCATGGATGATGGTGAATTCCTGTCGGGCAGGCACATCAAATCCGGCTCCAGTGTAGCCGTCCTTGGCAAAACCGTTGCGGAGAACCTGTTCGGACAGGGAGAAAAAATAGTCGGACAGAATATCAGGATAAAGAATTTCCCCTTCAGGGTCATCGGGGTGCTGTCATCAAAGGGAAGCGATCCCCGCGGAAGGGACCAGGATGATGCGGTATTCGTACCATATACAACGCTGTCGCGTAAACTGAGAGGGACAGGCCTTCCGGGAGTTGTCCATTTTATCCTGATCTCGGCCCAATCCCGTGAGCTTGTCCCGGAAGCCAAACGGGAAGTTGAAGAACTCCTCAGACAAAAACATCGCATGCTGCCGGGTGCGGATGACGACTTTACGGTTCGCTCAATGGATGAGTATGCACAGATGGCTGATAAGGCAACCGGTATCATGACCCTGCTACTAACCTCTGTGGCCGCCATAAGTCTTTTCGTGGGCGGTATCGGGATCATGAATATCATGCTGGTCTCGGTGACTGAACGTACCAGAGAGATCGGGATACGCCTGGCAGTTGGTGCAAGGGATAGGGACGTGCTCGTTCAATTTTTGGTTGAAGCCATAACATTGAGCCTTGCAGGGGGACTACTGGGGACCATAACGGGGATAGGGGTGTCATTTCTGGTCAGCAGGGCAACCGGGTGGATGACCATTATATCCGCTGACTCAATACTTCTTGCAACCCTCTTCTCGGGGTCGGTAGGCGTATTTTTTGGATTTTACCCGGCCTTAAAGGCGTCCCGTATGAATCCCATAGAGGCTTTAAGATATGAATAAGTTGCAGCGGCACTCCGGATCTCCTGCACACAGTCAAAGGACTGCCCCGGAAAGGCCGCTAAAAGGACCTTGTGAAAATTTCGAATAGGGAATCAGCGGATTGTGAGTATTAACAACGGAGGACTAAAGTGATAAATAAAGGCGGTCGTGTTTTCATGTGGTATCCATCAGTCAAATTGCTTTTGACAGTTTTCTGCCTGGGTTCTTCATTACCGTTCTACGACTGTCAACTCAGGGCAGAGGAATCAGGCTCTACCTTTTCCCTTGCAGAGAGCATAGCCATAGCCCTTGAGAAAAGCCCTGCAATGGATTCCGCCGCAAAGAAGGTGGAAGAGGCCCAATTGGCAAAGAAGATTGCCCTTAAAGACTTCCTGCCAACCCTGACTGCCGCATATTCCTATCTAAGGCTGGATGATGATCCTGAAATGTCCACCTACAAAATAGAAAATATCAGTTTATCACCCAGCGTATCAATACCAGTAATAACGGGCAAGACAGATGTACAGGTGGGCACAAGGAACAACTGGGAGGCAAAGCTTACGCTTACCCAGCCGCTCTTTACAGGTTTTAAATTAATTACAGCTCATGAGCTGGCAGAAATAGGGTTGGATTTGGCGAAAATCTCCCAGGTTCAGGAAGAACTGGACCTCATTCTGAAGGTTAAGGAGGCCTATTTCAATACCCTTCTAACAAAGAGGGCTGCAGAGGTGGCGGATCAGGCGATCAAGCAGGTGGAGGCCCACCTGAATGTGGTCCGGCAATTTTTCAAGGCGGGTATGAGTACAAAAAACCAGGCCCTGGAGGCCGAGGTCAAGTTGGCCGAGGCCATACAGGCCGGTATCAAGGCCGATCATTTGATTCTGGTTGCCAGGGCCAATTTCAATATCCTGCTCTGCCGGCCCATGGAAGCCCCTTTCGGGGTGGAGGACATATTGATATACAAACCGCTTAACATGGAATTCAATCAATGCCTTGAGGGGGCACTGGAGGCCAGGCCTGAAATGCTTACTGTGCTGCAAAAGGTTAAAGGGGCCGAGAAGCAGGTTATGCTTTCGAGAGGCGATTATTATCCCTTTGTAGGGCTCAGCGCAAATCATTACTGGAAAGGTGATACCTGGGAGGTAAACGGCAGCGACTACATCGACGATAATACATCATGGGATATCGCTGTCTCTCTTTCGTGGGATTTCTGGACCTGGGGTAAGAGTTATAATCGGGTAAGTAAAAGCCAGGCTGAACTGGCACGTGCCCGCAATGCACAGGTCCGGGTGGAGGACGGAATCCGGCTTGAGGTAAATAAAAGTTATCTTTCCATGAAAGAGGCCGAAAAAAATATCCCTGTGGCACGCAAGGCCGTTGAACAGGCAGAAGAAAATTATCGTATGAATGAAGCTCGATATCTTTCTCAGATCGGCACCTCGACGGATGTCATAGATGCCTCCACCCTGTTGGCGTCGGCCCGCCTTAATTATTACAATGCCCTCTACGGGTACAATCTCGCCCGAGCTGCCCTTGAGCGGGCAATGGGACGGAGGCCGGAATAGTAAAAACCCCGATTTTACGACACAACCGGGCACTTCCTTCCAGAATCTTCCCAAGCTATCCCATTGATATTTAAACAATATCATCCCAAAAATAGGGGGGGTCTGCCTACAATATAAACATACCAACCAGTTACCTTGGCACGACCCCTCTCCGATCCGTTAATTGGGTTCACCTGCTGTCTGTGGACTTGTTTCTTTTCTTCATCAGACAATCCCAGGCTTTAGGCGGTTTTGAACTATTGGAATCGAAATGGCTTGCACTGAGCAAAAGGATTTCAAAATAGGGCTCCACTGCGACGGCTATATCATATGCCGAATGCCGGGGGGGACCGGCCAGGGGTCCCGGGCCACGAGGAGGTTCATCAGCGCTTCCGATGATACTCAACCACAGTCCGCCTTCTTCTAAGTGAGATGCAACTCTTTCTGCAAACTGTTTGCGCTCTTCAGAATCGAGGAGATGCCAACACCCTCGATCGAATATGAACCCAAAAGGAGCACCGGGCACTTCATGCTCCAGGAAACTAACCGATAAAAATGTGCATTCGACATTAGCTCTGGAAGCATTCTCTTTGGCCTTTTGCAGTGCAGTCTCGGAAACATCCACACCTGTTACTTTGAAACCTTGTTGGGCCAGCCAAATAGAATTGTGACCGCTCCCACAACCGATGTCTAGAGCCCTGCAACTTTCGATCGGCTTTTTGGTCACTGCATCGATGAGGTTAAAATCCGGTCTTCCCAAATCCCAAGGTGTTGTTTTTGCTCTGTAATGCGCTTCGAATTGTTCCTGCTTGATCTTATCTTGATTTTGCTCGGCCACTGTATCCCTCCTTACAGAATTTGTGTTTCCCAGACGACTGAGGTCATCAACATTCGGACTTACGAAGTCTCACCTATCTCGTGGGCCCTTTTATATCTCAGATACGCGACTTGGCAAGTCGAGCTTTTTACGAGGAATCGTCCCTATCCCTTGAACACAAAGTCAGCCCAGGTCCCGCAACGATCCTTGTATTCGAAATTCTTTCCATGATCTTTATAGTGCCAGAATGCAGTATGGCAGTGCTTGAGGTTTTTCAGAACCGGCATCGGGGCGTTTTCAATCCGTATGGGTCCCCCGTCCAGGCCTTTCATAAGATACTGTTTCATTTCTCCAAAGGGCATTTTAAAATGAACCGTTCCATTTGTTTCCTCTATGTCGATCTTTACATACTTGACCCCAAAAATCTTTTTCATGAAGAGGGCACCCATGTTGGTGGTAACCAACGTATCAAGGATTTTGCGCTGATCCTCTGTCGCATTATCGCTCACATATATCCCGCCCTCTGATCCATTTTTCACGAAGTCTTTATATTTGGGGTAAAGGATATCACCGTTATAGATGACCGTAATTCCGGCTAGGTCAACATCATTGACTTTCCCCTCTTCGATACGAAAAACCATGTAATACCTACAGCCACCCTCGACATCCCTGCCGAAATAGTAAGGACAATGTCCCTCGGCGGCACACGCCTCATTGTATGTTCCCTTAACCTGCCAACCTGATTTTAATTCTTTCATCACTACACCTCCATTTTATTGAAGAACACATTGGTTAATGGGCCGGTTTAATGGCCCGGCTAGTTCAGTGAAAGGTTCTACTCGTATTTCAGGCTTTCCAATTCTTGACATTTTACACCTCATGATATATACTTTGGTATCTATCAATAACAGTCGGAGGTGTGTCATGCAAACCGCAAAAATATTCCTTAATGGTCGAAGCCAGGCTGTAAGGTTGCCAAAAAATTTCAGATTCTCTGGGAATGATGTTTTTATAAAAAAAATCGGCAAGATGGTTGTCCTTTTGCCAAAAGATGATCCCTGGTCCACATTAGTCAACAGCCTTGACCAGTTTACCGATGACTTTATGGATAGCAGAGATCAACCCAATCAGGATTCCCGGGGAAAATTCTAATGAAATTTATGCTTAATACAAATACTTGCATTTATATCATTAAACGAAAACCTTCCAAGGTGATTGAACGTTTTAAGCGGGCCAAGATTTCAAATATCGGTATTTCGGCTATAACACTGAGCGAACTTTTATATGGCGTTTCAAAAAGCTCAAAGCCTGAACAGAATCAAGTGGCTTTGGCGCAGTTTCTTGCACCACTTGAAATATTACCTTATGGCGATGAAGCCGCCCAATATTATGGCGACCTTAGAGACCATTTAGAAAAACATGGTACGCCAATTGGCTCTCTCTATATGCTAATCGCCGCCCACGCGCTTTCAATCGATTGTACTCTAATCACCAATAACGAAAAAGAGTTTATCCGAATACCAAATTTGAAAATCGATAATTGGGTAAAATGACATTCCACTTTTTCCTTTATCGCATCAACCCTAAAAAGCTCTATGGTGCCTAAATAAGGGTCTTTTTAAGTTTGTCATTTAATAATTTTGGATAGTTAGCGTGGCGACCCCATTTCATATTTTGATTCAATATCCTCTTTAAGCTGCACAGATTGAGCACAACCGATAAACTTGCCATTCTCTAAAATAGGTGAAAGTGTCACAAGAATGGTTTTTCCATAGGGCCTGGCTTCATAGTGGAAAGGCTCTGTCCTACCTTTCTGGAAATCTTGAATCATCGATTCAAGTTTTTCACTGGAAGTTGCTTTCATATGGTGTGAATAGACATCCTTTCCGATGTATTCAGGCTTACGATCCAGAATCTTAGCCGCATGTTTATTGTAATAAACAAGGGTTCCTTTCGTATCAATAATGGTTACGGCTACACCCAAACATTCTATTGCAAGGCAGATTAGTTCTTTCAACTCTTTTTCTTCCTTCATTCTTCATAATCCCCTTTTTTAATGCTATAAATTGAATTTTAATTCCGCGTTAGCCGACTGAAGCGCAGAAGCGTGAAAGGCCAGTCCGCGTTAAATTGCATGTTATGGATTCGTTATTATTGATGTTCAGTATATTCATTTTAATTTAACTGGCTCGGCCCAAGCTATCCCATTGATATTTAAACAATATTATCCCAAAAATAAGTGTTTTGAAGCCTTAAAAGGTCATTTTTGATATCAAAATTGCTGGTTTAAGCCCTAAAAATAGGGGGATTTGCGCCTGTAATATAACCATATCATATACTTACCTTGGCGACCCCCATCCATTATTTTCACCGCCTTTTATTCCTGCATTCCTGCATTGATAAAAACTTGAATTTCCCCTTCGCATGCCCCTTTTTCATGCATGAGACACCCTTCGATTACAGGTTGCATCGAATATC
>CAZENC010000195.1:0-5996 GCA_964513115.1 uncultured Desulfobacteraceae bacterium
TCCTTGAACCGGGCGATTCAATATATTACGATTCAACGGTACCCCACCTTGTGAAGTGCCATGGGGATAAGAAGACGAAAATCCTGGCTGTTCTTTACGCCGAAAGGTAAATAAAAAAAAAGATGATTGTATTTGATTTAGAGTGTTCAAACGGACATGTATTTGAAGGCTGGTTCGACAGCCTGGAGTCCTTTGAACAACAAAATAACAATAACCTTGTTTGTTGCCCTTATTGTGATGATGCCGATATAAAGAAAGTAATGTCGCCTGTTGCTATTAAAAGATCCCATGCGGAAAAGCATACAACGCAGGGGCCTATTGATTATCAGAAACTCGCAAAGGAAGTTGTCAAGTATATTCAAGACAATTTCGAGGATGTGGGGCCCAAATTCGCTGCTGAGGCCTTTAAAATACACTACGGTGTATCCGAAAAAAAGAACATAAGGGGCTCAGCTACGTCTGAAGAGGAAAAGAGTCTGAAAGAAGAAGGAATCGAGTTTTTCAAAATTCCGGCGCCCGGAATAGACGATGACGACGATAAAAAGAACTGAGTAATCAAATTCCCTTGGCCGTGTGTGCGGCACGCTTCTTTCCGCCCTTTCCGTCCTATTCTCAAAACGTTGAAGTGTTAAGCATAACTATTTGGTTTTTTGCCGGCATATCTGTGTTCGTGTACACTGCCATGGTCTGCGCGGAGAATTTCAAATCCCGCGATAAAAAACAGGTTCAGGAGGTTAAGAGATGAGTAAAATCGAGAGGGCTATCATTAGCTTAACGGATAAGACAGGGAGTGTGGATTTTGCAAAATCGCTTTCCAAATTCGGAGTAGAGATCCTTTCCACCGGAGGAACCGCCAAGATACTCCGCGAGGGAGGAATCGAAGTGCTCGATATCTCCGACTATACCGGGTTTCCTGAAATGATGGACGGCCGCGTAAAGACACTCCATCCAAAGGTCCATGGTGGACTTTTGGGTATCAGGGACAACGCCGAACATGTCAAGACAATGAAAGAGCATGGTGTGAAACCCATTGACATGGTAGTTGTTAACCTCTACCAGTTTGAAAAAACGATTTCCAAAGAAGGTGTAACCCTGGATGAAGCAATTGAAAACATAGATATCGGGGGGCCCTCCATGCTGAGATCCTCTGCCAAAAACTTTAAGTTTGTCACAGTCATTGTTGACCCTGCTGATTATGGTATCGTATTGAAGGAAATGGAAGAAACAGGCGGCGAGACAACATTGAAGACGAGATTTCGCCTGGCACGAAAGGTATTCGAACTGACCCACAAATATGATGGCGCAATCAGCCGGTATCTTGAACAAATCGAGCTTTAGGGCTTGTTGCTGAAGCTTCAGCGCCTTTTTGGACAACCCAAGCCCCTTGATCCGTATAGGGATTCTTTACTGAAGCGTTATCTTTCCTTTTGGCTCTTCAGCAATATGAATGTTGCCAAATCTCTGCTCGTATTTTGAGATATTTTCCTGAAGGGCTTTGGCAATCCGTTTCATATGTCCGGGGCTCACAATTATCCTCGCCTTGACAGCTCCCGAAGGCGGCGCCAGCATAATAAAATCCATGATGAATTCTTCCCCCGTATGGGAAACAGCCATGTTATTTGAGTACACACCTCCAAGTAATTCCTTTGGAAAATCCACCCTTATCTCCTTTGGCCTATCCTGCATATTCTTTCTCCTCTCACTTTGCAATAAATCGGTTAACAGTTGCCGCCACCAACACCAGGTTTCCGGGAGATTCATTGTTTTACTCCCCTATTCCCTGTCTGTAACTATATTACGAAAGGAAATACGGCAACAGAAAATTTTAGTAAAGAATTCTGGCAACGCCCAGAGGATGAGTTTTTCCAAAAGACAATAAACAATTTAAAATCGATCAAGGAGCTTATAAATGTCAAAACTATTTGAACCCGGCAAAATCAATGGTATGGTTCTCGCCAACCGTTTCGTCCGTTCGGCCACGTGGGAAGCCATGGCAACCAATGACGGTGCCTGCACACCGCAATTAACAGACCTTATGGCCGATCTGGCAAAAGGCGGTGTGGGCCTGATCATCACGGGCCATACCTATATAAGTAAAGAAGGACAGGCAGGACCCAGGCAGCTTGGAGTTTATAAGGACGAGCTGATCCCCGGACTTACTGAAATGACACGTGCGGTACACGATAATGGAGGTAAAATTGCCATGCAGCTTGCACACGCGGGTTTCTATGCAAACTCCAAACTTACAGGGCAGATCTCCCTTGCTCCCTCCCTGGTGAAGGGCCTTTCAAAATCGCCCAAAAAGGAAATGAGCATAACGGATATCCGTCAAGTAGTCCGGGCATTCGTTCAAGCAGCTCAAAGGGCAAAAGCGGCAGGCTTTGACGGAGTTCAGATTCATTCGGCCCACGGGTATCTGTTGAGCCAGTTTCTCTCGCCTATATACAACAGGCGTACCGACATGTATGGCGGGGATATCCATAATCGTGCCCGGGCCCTTATAGAGATACTTCAGGCAATTCGAAACGCGACAGGCCCGGAATATCCTGTCCTGGCCAAGCTAAACACCCGGGATTTTGCAGAAAACGGGCTCAGCCTTGCAGACTCCGTCCGGGTAGGAGTCATGCTGAACGACAACGGCATAGATGCCATTGAATTGAGCGGCGGACTTCATATCAGCGGAAAGATGGGAGCCATCCGTACAGGGATCAAATTAGAGGCCGATGAGGCCTATTTCAGGGACAGTGCTATAGCCTTTAAAGAAAAAGTGCGTGTTCCCCTGTTCCTCGTTGGTGGGATACGTTCCTTTCAGGTAGCTGAAAATCTCGTGGTTCAGGGAGTGGCCGACTATATCTCCATGAGCCGTCCCTTTATCCGGGAGCCGGGCCTGATCAACCGCTGGAGATCAGGGGATATGAATAAAGCTAGGTGTGTATCCGACAACCGGTGTTTCGAGCCGATCACGGAGGGTGGCAGTGTTCGCTGCGTGAGAGAAACTAAGTGAAAAGATAGATTCTTGAGAAAATCGAATAAGGACTGACGACAATATTTCCCAGGTGCAAAGTAAGGAATTAAGTTTCGGCCTAACAGTATCCCGGACTGTAAATTCAATTAAAACAGGATACCTATTTTGCTTTGCGAGATTACAAGGATCCAGTCCATCCTGTTAATCCTGTCGAAAAATAGATGCCCGGCCTCATGCGCTGACCCGTTATCCCGGCTCTCAATCGATCGCCTCCCTTTTCAGGATATCATAATAGGTCAATATGCCTTTCACATACTCGACCGGTTCCCTGCCCCTGCAATATCCGTATTGGCTGTTCTTGTAGTATTTCGAATAACTGAGTAGCGGGAGTATCTCCTTCAGATCTGACCAGCTATTGGGCTCAAGGCCCTTTTCCAGTGCTATCTCCTGAGCATCCAGGATATGCCCGCGCCCCACATTGTAACTGGCAAGGGTGATAAGCAGCCTGTCCTGATTACTTGCATCATTCCATCCCTTGTAAAGCCTGTTGAGGTACTTTACCCCCCCCATGATACCCTGCTCGGGATCATTACGATCCTCGATACCCATATCCCTTGCCGTTTCCCGGGTTAGCTGCATGATCCCTTCTACTCCCGTAAAGCTCCTGGCACCAGGGTCAAAATGGGATTCCTGGTAAATCACAGCGGCAATCAGTCTCCAATCAAAACCGTATTTCATCGCTGCCTTACGAATGACCTTTTTATATTTTGGAAGCCTCGTCTTTATCCTTCGATGATATATTTTAAGATCAGCATAATCAAATGGCGCCGTATATTTGTAATATCTTTCATAGATCTCCTTAAAAGTACCGTCTTTCTTTATTTTGTCCAAAAAATTGTTTATTTTTTTCAGAAGCGCCTTTTCCCCTTTCTTCACAGCCCATCCCAGGGTTTCCGCCTTTTCTATGGAAAAGGCACCTTTTACATCCGGATAATAGCGGCGATTTAAGTCTGCAATATTGGAATCGGCAACTGTGATCTCAATCTCCTTTTCAGCCACCATCCTGATCAGTTCTTCTGTAGGCGTATCATCGTGCAGCTTGATATTGATATGGATTCCCTCATAATTAAGCTGTTTCAACCGCTCCTCATAGGAGGTGCCGCGCCGGACATGAACCGTTTTCCCTTCTAGGTCTTCGATTCCTTTTATCTGATAATTATTAGTGTGCAGGATAACCATCTGCTGCATGGAAAGATATTCATCGGAAAAATCCATCAGTTTCTTTCTTGAATCGGTTATGGTCATGCTTGACGCGATGAAATCTCCCTTCTCACTGCTAAGCGCATCGACAAGTCCTTCCCATGTGGGCGTAATAACTTTCAACTTGACACCCAGATACTCGCTGAAAGCCCTTGCCAGCTCATATTCAAATCCCATGGGCCTGTCCCTGTATATATAATAACAATGTGCGTTATTCCTGGTCAGAACGGTGATCTCACCCGCATTCTCTATTCTGTCCAGCGCCTTGCCCCTGCCGCATGACGCAAGAACAGGCAGACCCAGAAAAACAAAAACCAGAAACAGACCTCTCCAATATTGCATTTTCATCATTATCTCCGTATCATATTACTATAAGCATAAATTACACAGCATCAAGCCAAAAAATAGGGGATTTTGTCCCCCTTTACCCCCCTTTAGATTCCAATATTCTTGACATCAAACACGTCGAAAATACAATCTAAAATGCTAACCGGATTGCTTGCCTTTAAAAACGACTACCCGGAAGCAAAAATCTGTCTTTTGTATCGGGGAAAAGAACGAATAAAAATTAAAAGTGTGCTATGAATGCCAGTTGAAGAATTCTTAAAGAACCTCAGGCCACAAAACCCGATTCTTTTTTAAAGGAGAAACCTAATGACACTTATGGAATTTTCCATGATCCCCCTTGATAAGGGATCCAGTTTCAGCAAGTACGTTGCCGACATCCTGAAAATAGTTGACGAGAGCGGTCTTGATTATCGCCTGAATCCCATGGGAACGGTTGTCGAAGGCGAGTGGGACGCCCTTCTGACACTGCTTACCAGGTGCTTTCGCAGCCTTGAAAAGGAATCGGACCGTATCAGCCTCCAAGTGAAGTTTGATTGCCGGAAAGGAGTGTCCGGTGCACTTGAAAGCAAAATTCAAAGTGTAAAGAAAAAGGCTGGGCACTCAATTAAGGTGTAATATATTATGGAGAAATACTGGTTTTTTGCCGGTTTAATATCAAAAAGGCACATATGGTCAGTCAAGAAAACATATCAGGGCTGAAATCCTGGTTTACAGATTATGTAAAAACCTTTCGGTCCGACGATCCCGACTACCAGAGAAATATTGCTCTGAAGGAAGAGCATACCAGGCGAGTCTGCAATGAGATACTGGACGTGGGTAATAGCCTGAGCCTCGATAATGAAGATCTTCACCTGGCAGAGGTAATAGCCCTTTTCCACGATGTCGGTCGGTTTGAGCAGTACGACCGTTACGGCACATTTGTGGACCTTAAAACAGAAGACCATGCCATGCTTGGTGTCAGGGTGCTCCGCGAAAACGTGGTCTTAAGAACCCTTGATCAAAAGACTCGTGATCTGATCCTGCGCACCGTTTCCTATCACAACCGCGCAACACTTCCCGCGGAAGAGACAAAAAGGTGCCTATTTTTTACAAAACTGCTGAGGGATGCGGACAAGCTGGATATCTGGCGTGTTGTTACCGACTATTATCGTGAAATTAATAGTGCAAAAAACGGGGTCATTGAACTCGGGTTGCCTGATACCCCGGAAATTTCCCAAGACGTCTATACGGATATAACGGCCGGAAGGATAGTAAAGACTACCTGCCTGAAGACACTTAATGATTTCAAGGTGCTTCAAATGGGCTGGATCTATGATGTCAACTTTCCTAGGACCTTTCAACTAGTTCGCGAGAGAGGTTACCTGGAGAAAATACGTGGTGTACTGCCTCGAACCGGGGAAGTATCTGAAATCTATTCAGCAGC
>CAZENC010000196.1:0-5943 GCA_964513115.1 uncultured Desulfobacteraceae bacterium
CCATGGGGCTCAAGGGTTATCGCCAGTTTGAAGAGGGTAGGGGCCGATTTCAAAGCCTCTTTGGAGAGGTTCAGACCGTCAAAGGTTACCTCATAGAACCTTTCTGGCGGCAAACAGGCCTCTCGGGTCAGGCTTTCAGCGAGCGCGGCCCGCTGTGCGAGATCCATGACGGATCCAACAACCGCCAGGCCCCCTACGGACTGACAGGCTTTGTCGGCATTCCGGCGGTGCAACGCAACCACCAACAACTCATTACCGAGGCGATCCTCTCACAACTTTCGATCATCTACGGCAAACCGGCGGCGCAGCCGTTGGCATTCTTTTATAAGGATTGGGCTCGCGAGCGTTTTACCGCCACACAGTTCGACCAGCCGCCGATGGTCGAACACCCCTTTTATCACCCCCCGGCAGGTCAAACCTCCATTTGGGACGGGACCATCCATTTTGCGGGCACGGAAACAGCCAACCAACACGGCGGTTATCTCGAAGGCGCCCTGATCGCAGCCGAACGGGCGATAATAAACAACTGATACGAGCGTTCATAAATGGGTCATAAAAAGGTCAGATTTACGCTTGACTTTTGAAGGGTAACGTTCATAAGAAACTAAGAAACGTGACTGGTGGGTAATGATTTATTGAAATAGGGTCGCCTATTATCCCGTTACTTACCGGGCATCCTGCACCGGGAGCAATAATTTTGTAAAGATTTCGAATTTTGCAGCAATACATGAAAATGCACATCTGTTTTGGTAGCTACCATGTCTCGAAAATCAATGATAATGCTTGGAATGATTATCGGGTCCCTTGGCGGAGGATATGTTCCTTCTTTGATGGGGGCTGATTCATTTTCTTTTACCTCATTGCTCGGAAGTATTGTTGGCGGAATACTCGGTATATGGATAGTATACGCGTTAACCCGATAGTTGAGTGAAACAGGTTAGTTCCGGAAATATTTCCATGCATTATGCTCATGTTCACTGGAAAAAAGGTATGCCCTTTCGTTTTACAGTTTCCTGTTTATGTGAGGGGCAGTTGATGAGTCTGTAGTCGCAATCAATTGGTCGAATACGCGAATATGTTCAGGATATGGAGGAGTCTGATTTTCCATCAGCCTCCAATAGAAGCGGTTCTCCGGCAGGCTCCTAGCCTCGGAAAAGGCGTCCTTTATTGCCGGGCAGTGTTTCAATATTGCGGGGGGCAGAGGGGATTCTTAATTTGGCGCGAAATATACGTCATAGGGGCGTAGTGAGAGACCATTAATCTGCCTGTATAAGGCAGGCGGAGTATTGGAGTACTGGAATATTGAAGGGTTGATCTTTAATCTTCGATCTAACTTAATAATCCGACGACATAGGGGCCCTGTGGTATCACCGCCACTTTCGAATGGACCCTGCAAAGCCGGTCCACTTCATCCTGCAGGTCGTTGACCTTTTCCAGGCCCAAATTGCGTAGTCGATTTTCATCGAGGTTCGGTGAATAGACCATAACACGACCCATACGCCTCATGGCCTGAAGATTACACTGCACGGCCCACTGGTCCAGAACAAAATTTTCAGGTGCTGAATATCTTTTTTTAAACTCATCAAAGCCTCCACAGGAGCTCAGCTCGCAAAATTGATCACTGCCAAAGCCGTCAGCGCAACCACAGACCAGGATGACCGTTGCCCCGGGCCTGCAGATGTTTTTTACGCAGACCAGGCCTTTGGTGGACTGGTAGAGGGTTGCATCCATGGGAGCCCCTCCCCCCGAGCTAATGACCAGGTCAGCGGGTTCTTCCATCCGGATGACGGAAAATTCAGCGACCATTTGAGAGCCGGCAAGGTGAGCGCTCTCAATCCGGCCCGCAAAAAAAGCGACCGGTTCCTTCGCCTTGTTGATTGCCGTGTTCAAAATGAAGTCGGCTCCAGCCAGGCTGGCGACATCAAGGGTCGCCCTGTAAAAAGGATTTCCCTCCAAAATACAGTTGTCAACCATTGGATGAGCAACCATTTCAAAAGAATGCATAAATTTCATGGTTTCCATGCTTGACAGGCCGGGCAGGATACTCTTCGCTCCCCCGGAATACCCGGCAAAGGGGTGGGGCTCGATAAGCCCGGTGAGTATTTTGAGTTCCGCATCGAGATAGACGGTGTTGATTTCAACCGGCGCACCCTGCAAATCACCGATGCGGCGCAGACGGTCCCGATCATGGCAATCGTGGTTGACAATGACATAATTCGCTGCGATGTGGCCGCCCACGAGTTTTTCCTGCTCCCGCCCTTCAGTGGGACCATGTGTGCCGGTCGCGATGAGGATGGTGATGTTCTGCCTCCGGATTCCGGCGGACTCCAGTGTCCTCAGAATGGGCGGAAGAATCAGCCGATTGGGGACGGGCCGGGTGATATCTGAAATGACAATGCAAGCGGTTGTGCGGCCCGTGGCCAATCTTTCAAGGGGAGGGCTATCAATGGGGTCCCGCAGGGCCGCTTCAACAGATGCCTCCGGATCATCCAGCGTCGGGACAGGGCGTAGTTCCAGGATTTCAGCCCCGGGTGGGAGGTTCAGGGGAATCTTATCAAAACCGCATGGCATAGCAACCTTCATGGTGCGTTTCTCCTTGGGTTAGGTGTTATAGAAAAAAGCGAGCCCCTTGTCAATTTGATCCTTTCGAGACATCTTGCGATTGGGTCCCGACTATGCATCTGGTAAAAAATAAGTTATGCAGGTAAAGGAAAGTAATTTATGATATTTAAAGTGGGACGCTGATAAAAAACCGAGTTATGATGAAACGCACCTCTGAGCTTGGACGTTGGATGCCGGATATATAGGGGATGCGGAAATATTTGGTTAAAAAAGGAGTCGTGAATGAGCAGTGTGATCGGAATGGGGAGAGGCCCCGCATCAGAAGGAAAACGCAATCAACACACAGGAAAATTCACAGAAGACCTTCTGGACAATGAACGGATACTTAAAACACTGAATATTCAGGTTGGACAAATCATACTGGATGCGGGTTGTGGAAATGGATATATGTCTAAACTGTTTTCAAAAAAGGTTGCCCAATCCGGAAAAGTGTATGCACTGGACTCGGATACTTACTTTATAAACGTCCTCAGAGGTGAAACCCAGGGGACGAATATCGAAACAATAGAGGAAGATATCACGAAACCCACCCGGCTCGAAGCGTCATCAGTAGACCTTATTTATATCTCGACAGTGATACACGTATTTTCGAAAAAGCAGGTGCAAGGCTTTTTGCAGGAGGTAAAACGCCTTCTCAAACCGGATGCAATGCTCGCAATTGTTGAAATTGAAAAGAAAGCAACACCATTTGGTCCTCCTATGGAATTAAGATATTCAGCGGAAGAACTAAAGGGAATCGTTCCTCTGGTTCCTGTAAATACGGTACAAGCGGGAGAACACTTTTATATGCAGATTTTCCGAAACAAAGAGAAAAAGGGGTAACCCATTTTTTCAAATCAAAATTTAGGGGAATGCCTATAATAAACAAAGAAATGTGACAGGTGAATCGGAGATGACTATGATATTATATATTTTCTCCGGTTTTGACGCTGGGCTTCTACCAATAATTTGACATCCCGGATCCATAAGATATAATTAAAAAATCTTCAAACTTCAAAATCCCTTAAGGTTTAAGAGGTTGAGTAATGGAAAAGTTCACTATTGACCTTTCACAAGAAAGAATTGCCGAATTTTGCAGACGAAACCATATTCGCAAACTCTCTGTTTTCGGATCTTTTTTAAGAGAAGATTTCGGGGGTGATAGCGATATTGATATCCTATGGAAGACCATATTAGAAGACCTTCCTCCACTCATTTCTGAACTTGAAAAAATTGTCCCCCCCAAAGATAGTAAATAAATTCCACCATCAACTAGAGCTTGAAAAAAAGGGCACGCCCTTTCGTTTTACAGTTTCCTGTTTGTGTGAGTGACAGTTGATTAGTCTGTGGGCGGAGTCAATTAATTTATGACATCCCCCTTTCACGCACGTTTATTCGTCTTCGCCCGAATACCCTGTAGCTTGCTACAGGGATGAAGGGCAGGGTGAACCGCGCCGTAGCTCGTCAGATCGAAGGCGGGTTTGGCTTCGGCGCAATTCCGCTTTGATACCCCGCAACTTGCTGCGGGGAGCTTCATTTTTGAGTGAACCCTATGTCACGATCCCTTCCTCTCTGAGGGATGTTATTTCCTCTGCTGTGTAACCCAGCTCCGCAAGGATTTCCTCGTTGTGCTCTCCGAATTCCGGGGCCTTCCGCCGCCAGGAGGCAGGGGTCTCACTGAAATCCCAGGGGAAACCGCTCATCTTGATGGGCCCCCAGTCCGGGTGTTCAACACGAATAAAATAGTTGTTGGCCCAGGCCTGTGGATCATTTGACACCTCCGTAGGGGTCTGAATCGGGGTGAAGATGCAACCTTCTTTACCCAGTATCTCGGACCATTCATCCCTTGTCCCGGAGGCAAACCTCTCATCCAGAATTGCCACCAGTTCTTTGGCATGTTTCCCCCTGGCCTCAATGCTGATGAACCTGGGATCGTGCTCCAGTTCCCGGATACCCATTGCCCGGCATATTTTCGGCCAGTATCTGTCCGGATCCAGGTGAGCAATGGCGATCCATTTTTCATCCTTGCATCGAAAATGGTTGTATAACGGATTGCCGGCCCGGGCCCTGATCTCCCTCGGGAATTCCCGACCCAGTATGGCGGGTGCGGCCATGATAAATGCCAGTGCCCCTATTATGCTCCCCATGAGGGAGGTATCCACCACCTGACCTTTGCCTGTTTTCTCCCTTGCAAAGAGGGCGGCGGTAACGCCAAATGCACACGTGAGCCCGCCGATTTCGTCCCCGATACCGGGCAGGATCTGGGTCGGGGGAGAACCCTTCTCTCCACAGGACATCATCAATCCCGAACGGGCGATGCCGGTATAATCAAAGGACAGGGCGTCTGCATCCGGCCCTTTCCTGCCCCACCCTGAGGCCTGGGCATATATGAGCCGTGGATTCCTGGCGAGAAGCACATCAGGGCCGATGCCCATCCTGATGGGTGCCCCGATGCTCATGTTGTTTAGGAATACGTCTGCCTGATCGATCAAGGCAAGGAGTATTTCCATCCCCTTTTCTGTCTTGAGATCCAAGGCCAGGCTCCTCTTGTTCCGGTTCGTGTGTTCAAAATAGTAGTTACGACCCGTGAGACCTGCCATGGCGCCGATGATCTTCATGAATCCCCTTGCCGGATCACCGGTCTTGGCCTCTATCTTGATCACTTCCGCACCCAGGTCGCCCAGCCTCATGCCGGCGACAGGTCCTTGTTGAAACATTGTGATTTCAACGACTTTAACACCATCCAACGGTCCAGCCATAAGTCAATACCTCCCTTAGAAATGTTTGTTCCTTTCCTATTAATTTTGATCCGTGCGGGGCAAAAAAAAGGCCATGGAATGAACCCATGGCCTTGATATCGCGTTCGTCCATGGGCGCTTACCAGGCCCGCCCTTGGACTCCTATCTTATTTCAAATGGTTTCTAGGATCCGGGCAGACCTGTGCCTAAAGCAAAAGCGGAACTCAAAAAACAATGTCTGCCCGAAATATTTCATCATGATTGCGATCCTCTGTCTTTTTATCCCTCAATAAACAACGGCGGATCAGATGTCAACCCATTTTTCGCCGGCCAGACGGGGTCGAATCCATGTAAAAAAGGGAGACTTTACACAGGCACCAAACTTTACTACCATCACGGCAGCTTTATAATAGGCAGTTTAGGGGGTCAAACAAGATGATAAGGGAGTTTAATGGTAATACGCCCAGAATAGCGGAATCAGCCTTTGTCAGCGAGGCGGCCTATGTGGCTGGAGAGGTTGAAATCGGTAGTTTCCGTATCATTGGGGCCGGATGCCTTGTAATGCAGGGAATGAAAATTCCTGATAATTCATTTGTGGTCGGTT
>CAZENC010000197.1:0-5940 GCA_964513115.1 uncultured Desulfobacteraceae bacterium
ACAGGTTTGGTGAGGCAATGGATTTGCTGGTATCGAAAAGAGACGAGGCCCAGTCAGGTGCCGAGATTGAGGTGTTGGAGCAGGCAATCAAGAGCGTAGAACTTGCAGAAGAAAAATACATTGAGGAAAAAATAGCCTCAATTTCAATGCGGGAACAAACCCTGGAATTGGCCCGAAAACTCCTTGACAAAGAACAATTAGAAGAGGCCATATCAAACCTTAATTCTTTGGAAGCTCAAGAGGAAGACAGTCGTGAGATCAGGGAGCTTAGGGACCGGGCCATTGAACGACTGATTAACCGTGAAAGAAACAGGGCTGCGAAGCTTTTTTTGGCTGCAAGAAATACTCAGGATCCGGCGAAAAAGGAGGAATGCCTCCGATCATCTTATGAAATACTTAATGCATTGGTTGATAAATATCCATCATCGCCATTAAATAAAAAACTAAAAGATCATATTGCAAAAGTAACTGAGGCACTGGAAAAACTATAAATATTTCCATTGAAACAGTTATGAGCAATAATATGCTTCAAAAAATTAAGGTGGTTGGTTTGGGACAGGCATGCGTTGACTACCTGGGTGTGACCCCATTCTTCCCACCGGAAGACAGCAAAATTGAACTGACCGATCTGCACATGCGCTGTGGGGGCCCGGCCTCCACTGCCCTTATTACCCTATCCCGTCTGGGCGTTCAAACCTCATTTTTAGGGTCCATATCAGATGATTTTTTTGGCATTGAAATTCTCAGAAACTTGAAAAAGGAGAAGGTGGACATATCCTGCCTGAAGATAACCAAAGGTTACGCCTCCCAGTTTGCTTTTATTGCTGTTAACCAGGAAAGTGGAAAACGCAGCATATTATGGCACAGGGGAAGTGTTCCCCATCTAACGCCCAATAACGTGGATTTGGGTCTTTTTCCAAATGCCCGGGTTTTACATATTGATGGCCTTATGATCGAGGCGTGCCTGTCCGCAGCCCAACAGGCAAAAGAGCTTGGAATGACTGTTGTAATGGATGGGGGAACCATGCGACAGGGCTCTAAGGAAATAATTCAATTCGTTGATGTTCTTATTGTATGCGAACTGTTTTCGACCTCTTTGGTAGGTCTTGATGCCCCGATTGAAACAGCACTTAATGCGCTCCGGGATCTTGGCCCTTCCAATGTTGTCATAACAATGGGAGCAGATGGTAACATTGGCCAAAATGATCAAGGAATCTTCAGGCAGGAGGCCTTTCCGGTTAAGACAGTAGATACCACAGGAGCAGGGGACGTGTATCATGGGGCTTACATATACGGATTACTTAAAGAATGGGAAATGCCCGAATGCATGCGTTTTGCCTCGGCAGCGGCCGCCCTCAAATGTAAAAAGGTAGGAGCACAGACCGGGATTCCCGATCTGTATTCAATACGTGAGCTAATGAAATCAATATAGCAGGTAGAACCATAGCAATTCTTCTCTCCGCCATATCTATCCTGACATTCAGGGCCGGCAAAGAGACTTTGTTTTTCAGCTGAAAAGGACTTAGGTCTAGTATATTAACATGCGAATTTCATTTATTTAAAGAAGAAAGACCATGCCCTTAAACGAACTTCTTCCAAAGGCAGTCAAGTTATTTCCTGAAAGGGAAGCCATAGTCTGCAACGATATCAGAATGGACTATAAGAGTTTTGCGGAACGTGTCTGGCGGCTTTCAAACGGCTTGATAAGAATGGGTATCAAGAGAAATGATCGTATCGCAATTCTTCATGAAAATTGCCATGTGTTTCTTGAGGTATATTTTGCCGCAGTCCATCTGGGTGCAATCCTGGTCCCGCTCAACTTCAGGCTGTCAATAAAAGAACTTACCATGATCTTAAACGACAGCCAGCCGCGAATATTAATTGCCCAGAATACCTTTCGTGATAAGGCAGCAGGTATTCAAGACATGGTTCCGCACATTGAAAAAATAATCTGGACCCGGAGATCAAAGGAAAGCGGATTAGACCCCATGGATCTGGATTATGAGGCTTTTCTAAAGGAACAAACGAAAACGCCTCCTCCCGAGCTAAACATAAAAGATGAAGACGTAGCTCACCTTTACTACACGAGCGGAACTACAGGTCGTCCCAAAGGCGTCATGCTGACACATAAAAACGTAAAAACTCATGCACTGGGCACAATAGCAGAACTCCATTTAACTGACAGTGATCACTGGTTTCATGTGGCCCCCCTCTTTCACTTAGCCGATGCTTGGGCTACCTTTGCCATAACCTGGGTTGGAGGAAAGCATATATTGATACCCGCCTTTGATCCTAAAGAAGTGCTTCGTCTGATTGAGCAGGAAAAGATTACCCTCAGCAACCTTATCCCGACCATGCTCAATATGATGGTCAACCATCCCGATGTGGGCAGATTCGATTATTCAAGTTTGAGGGTAATTTTAAGCGGAGGTGCATCCATTGCTCCCGAAACCGTGCGAAAGATCATTGAAGCCTTCAAGTGTGATTATATCCAGACATACGGCATGACAGAAACAAGCCCCTATTTGACCCTGTCCATTCTCAAAAAACATCTTAGGGAGCTTCCATGGGAAGCACAGTTAAGATACAAGGCTCGTACAGGACGGGAATTCATAAATGTAAATCTCAAGGTCGTGGATGAAAAAGGCAATGAGGTAGCTAAAGACGATAAGGAGGTAGGTGAAATAATTGTTAAAGGGGACATCGTAACTCCCGGATACTGGAATCTTCCAGAAGAAACGGCAAAGGCCCTACTGGATGGCTGGCTTTATACCGGGGACATGGCCGTAGTTGACAGTGAAGGATATGTAAATATTGTTGATCGGAAAAAGGATATGATCATAACAGGTGGTGAGAACGTCTATTCCACTGAAGTTGAAAATGCCCTTTATGCTCACCCGGATATTCTGGAGGCGGCTGTGGTTGGCGTACCTGATTCCCACTGGGGTGAAGCAGTCAAGGCATGCGTGGTTTTGAAAGATGGTTGCAAGGCGGATGAGGAAGAAATCATAGCCTTTTGCAAAAAGAACCTGGCCCATTACAAGGCACCAAAGATCGTGGATTTTTTAAGTGAACTGCCAAAGACGGGTTCCGGTAAGATCTACAAGAAAGGATTGAGGGATCCTTATCTGTAAAAGCAGGACAAGAAAACCAACCTCTTCATTTCTTTATAGCCCATCTCCATTAATGGTTTAAGGTTTACTATATCAGCGGTGTTGTACCGGATCAAAGTATCAAGGGCACTCCTGTCACCCCACTGGTAGGCCTTCCACAGTAGAACCGCCTCATACCCGTCCATGCCGTCAATTTCGGGGGATCGCATAAGGCCTAGTGTCTTTTCGATTTTTTTAAGGCCTCCTGTGTAACCCAGCCTTTTTAATAAGAACCGGAGATCAATATGTGCGGTCGGTAATGAGATGTTCCTGAACCAGCGACGAATAATTGGCAGGTCAAAGCTGGTTCCGTTAAAGGTAATAATCAGATCGTACTCCGAGATTGCAATTTCAAATTCATCTAAATTGATTCCATTTACAAATGTTTGGACCTTACTGCCATCATAGATCCCTATAACCGTGATCTCCTCAACCCCCTGGTAACCTCCACTCGTTTCTATATCCAGGTACACCGCCTTTTCCTCAAAAGCCTTGAAAAGTCGCCACATGTGGCCTGAGGTCAGGCGGTCCCTGAAAAACCGGATGTCCTCACGGTTTTCTATTGAGGATTCAAGTTCCTGTTTGATGAATTCATCGCGGCCCGAAGACAAGACCGTTCCCTCATGTCTTAAAAAATCGTTCCAGGTTCTGATACCGTCCTGCCAGAGTTTCTTTTCGGTTTTGGGGCCAATCCCCTGGATATGGATAAAGGTATGTTCGAGCATGACTCCTCACTCTTTCACGGCATGAGCAGCAGTTTTTTGACATAAGCGAGACATGTCTCTATCTGCGCCGGTCTCAGTTCCAATGTGATGGTTCCGTGGTATCCGATAGGCTTCAATTTCCGGACTATTCTTTCAAAGTCAATAATTCCTTTTCCTACAGGAAGGTGAAGGTCGTCTTCAGGCGAATCACCGCCACGATTGTCATGAATGTGGACATGTTTAATCCTTTCCGGAAATCTGTCAATAAACCCGTAACTGGTATTTTGACTTGAGAGAAGCTGGGCATGCCCAATGTCCAGGGTCAGATTTAAATGGGGTAAGACCTTGAAAACGTCCGACAGATGGGCTGCTGTTTCGCTCAGGTTTTCAAGGCAGATTTCAATCCCGGCCTCTAGGCCCTGATCAATAAGCCTATTAAGAAACCCAATCTTGTAGGAAATCACCTTCCGGCTAACAAAACGTGGGTCCATCCAGAGATGCATTGTCAAAAGCCGCATATCCAGGTCGCTCATGACGCATAGGACCCGGATCAGCTTGGGGAGATATGAGGCTTCAAGGGTCTCGGTGTCATTAGGATCCCCTTCCCTGGGACCGTGGCACAGGTAATAGAGACCGGTTCGCTTACTCAAATCTCTATAGGTCTCTTTAAGGGTTGAAATTTTGTCCGGATCAATAATCGGGATCTCAGCGAATTGAAGCCCCAGTTCATGAAGTGCCGCTACATCTTCCGGATTTCGGGCAGTTCCCCCTAAATGAATTGATTCTTTTTCATTTTTCATATCCATAATAAAGAGAATAGGAAATCATCTTCTGTGTCAACCTGATTTTTTAAAGTGCCCTTCCCTACCGACTGGAGCCTGGTTCGGAGAGGATTGGAGCGGTAAATTCGCTTTGATGACATCATGGTCTCCTGTTCAGAAATTGAAGCAACGCTCCAGGACCATACTGCTGTTATGGGTGCCTGTGTAGTTGGCATCCCGGATTACATAACGGGCGAACGCATCAAGGCCATTGTGGTGTTGAAAGAAGACGTGAGAGACGAAGAGCGACGAAAATTGGAGAAGGGGGAGAAAAAGGTAACAGTTTAAGTTGAATCCCACAATTTAACAGTCTGAATTACTCTTATAATCAATTTATTGTCCTCTTCATATAAAGAGACGGATTAAGTTCATAAAGGGGTGACCCTTCTCTGTTTACTTCAGCAAATGAACCAAGCTTTGGACTCATTACCCCGC
Organism: uncultured Desulfobacteraceae bacterium; assembly: GCA_964513115.1. Classification (GTDB taxonomy): domain Bacteria; phylum Desulfobacterota; class DSM-4660; order Desulfatiglandales; family Desulfatiglandaceae; genus JAFDHL01. Next base: position 5,113 of record CAZENC010000197.1, read on the forward strand.
TTCCCTTTAGCTCAGCAATAAGCATATCAACCCTATTTTCCATGCCTAATTCGATGCATGTTTTCCTTATCTGAGCCGCGGAAATCCTGTGGTCTATAGCCTTCTCTCCCAATCGCTCGATCAATTTCGGCATTCTCTCCCAGGCCGGCTCACCCATTTCTTTGAAAAGCCTGATTATCGCATCCGCAGGATCCCAGTACCCTGTCTTGCCGGCACCTTCCACGATGTATCTAATAATATTGGGTACCTCGTAAGACTCTTCAGGTTTACAGAGAAGCAGCCGATCTTCCCAGGCAGCGCTCTTGACAGTTCTGACCGGAAGAAGCAGTCTCCATTCGCTGCCTAAAAGCAGAACATCCTCAGCCCTATCACTAACTACTTTGTCAATCTCTTGATAGGACATTCTGCCCATTTTAGAGGCACGGCCAAGGACTGAGGCTAGGCAACTTGCAAGCTCGCTACTTTTTAAAAGCCACCTTAAAGCATTCTCCAGATTATTCATTTAGTTCCTGCCCCTTTTTGAAAGTTGTTGACAATGCCATTGTTGGTGCATACGGATATGACACAACCCACAATGATGAGGGGGCTGCGTATATTTTCGATCTAAAAGGAGGTGGCGCACAAGGTGCAGTTAATCTGCTTTTGCTGGACTGATTGCGTACAGGAAAATTTCTATTTTTACAAGTGTTACCGCTTTAAGTAAAAGTCTGAACCGTTTTGGCCTTTCATCCCGATCTCTTCACTGGCACGCACGGTGCGGTTACCGCCAGCACCCTTGGCTTCGTACATAGCAAGATCAGCACGGAGTTGGAACTTGTCGCTTTTTTC
>CAZENC010000198.1:0-5935 GCA_964513115.1 uncultured Desulfobacteraceae bacterium
TCTTTATATCACGGGCATACTGCTCCACAGGAAACTCATTGCAAAAACCCACCCCAGCGAGGATCTGGATGGCATCGCGGGTCAGCTGGTAGCCGAAGTCCGAAGAGTAGGCCTTGACCAAAGGGGTGAGTAGCTCCACCTGCTGGCCCGCTTGTATGCGAACAGTCTCATCGGGGTCATAACGGGATACGTCCATTAGAAATAAGAGCTTGCAGACTATGGCGCGCATGGCTTCGCTACCGGCCTTCAGATTCATCAGAAGACGCCGCACATCCTCATGCTGAATGATAGGGGCCCTATCCGCGTCGCGGTTGGTAAACGGGGGGCCCTGAATCCTTTCCTTGGCGTAGTTTCGGGCGGTGTCATAGGCGCTTGCTACAAGTCCCAGGGCCTGCAAACAGCATGCGATCCGGGCATCGTTCATCATCTGGAACATCTTGGCCATTCCTGTGTTTGGCTCGCCAAGGAGGATCCCGCGGCATGTGCCGTTTTCACCGAACTTGAGGGTACAGGTGGAAGACCCCTGAATGCCCATTTTGTGCTCGATTCCGCTGCAGAAGACGTCGTTAGGCTCTCCAAGGGAGCCGTCGGGATTCACCCAGATTTTGGGCACAATGAACAGGCTTATGCCCTTGGTACCGGGAGGTGCGCCTTCAATCCTGGCCAGCAAAAGGTGAATGATATTCTCGGTAAGATTATGTTCCCCGCATGTTATGAACTGTTTGCTGCCCTCGATTTTATAAATACGAGGATCACCGGATTCAGGATCCGGGACCGCCTTTGTTCGCAACCAGCCGACGTCCGAGCCGGCATCCGGCTCTGTCAGGCACATGGTTCCGCCCCATACGCCCGTATACATCTTTTCCACGAACATGGCCCTGTCCTGGTCCGTGCCGAAGTTCTCGATGAGGCGGCCATTACCGACCGCAAGGCCGAAATAAGTTGTGAAAGCCAGGTTGGCTCCCTCAAAGCATTCGGCAAGGAGCCCGCCGACGACGGCAGGCAGCCCCTGTCCCCCAAATTCCGGGTTACTGGAAACGGCCATCCAGCCATTCTCCGCCATGACCTTCCAGCAATCGTAAAAAGAGTCCGCCACCTTGACTACCCCGTCCTTATAGGTGCAGCCCTCCCGGTCGCCATCCTGCATGGCCGGACCCAATACCTCTCGGCAGACCTTGAGGGCTTCGTCAATGATCATGCTGAATTCATCACGCGAAAAGTCCTGGTACACCTCGTAGCCCAGAAGCTTTTCCAGGTCCAGGTGCTCAAAGAGCACAAATTTCAGATCCCTGTCGTCTCGACGAAAATAGTTGATTCCCATATTATGACTCCTGTTCCGGAAGTTTGCGCCACAATCTCCGGTTTATTCCAATTTATTTATTCCTCCCTTTCGATAACAGTGGCCACACCCTGGCCCCCGCCGACGCAGGCATTGGCGCAACCGTAGCGCGCCCCTTTTTGCTGTAAGATACGTCCCAGCGTCCCCGTCAGGCGGATGCCGGTAGCTCCCAGCGGATGGCCTATGGCGGTAGCCCCGCCCATGATGTTGACCCTGTCCGGATCTATCCCGAGCTCTTTTATGCAGTTCAATGCAACGATGCAGAAGGCCTCGTTGATTTCCCAGAAGTCAATGTCGGAGACATTAAGGCCTGCCTTTTCCAGGGCCATCCTGCTCGCCGGCACCGGCCCGGCACCCATAATGGTGGGATCTACTCCGGCAAAACCTATGGAGCGGATGGTGGCCAGGGGTTTAATGCCCTTCTTTTGAGCGGTTTCCTTGGACATAAGCAGCATAGAGGACGCGGCAGCGTTCAACGGTGAAGAGTTCCCGGGCGTGATGACGCCGTCTTTCTTGAAGGCCGGTTTCAGGTCGGCCATACCTTCCATGGTAGCATCCTGCCTCACGGCCTGGTCTTTGTCGACAGTCATGACTGTTCCGTCGTCCTGCACAGCTTCAATGGGCAGGATCTCGCCTTCAAAAAAACCTTCGGCCTGGGCCTTTGCGGCCAGTTGGTGAGACCGGACTCCCCATCTGTCCATGTCTTCCTTGGTGAAGTCCGTCTGGGAAAAGAGTTTCTCTGCAGTGAGTCCCATGTTCAAGACCGTCATCATGTCCCAGTGCAGGTAGGCGGGATCCGCAAAGAGGGAAATGTTCGGTGCGATGAGCCCCCTGTCGGACGTATAACCGCCCATGGGTATCCGGGTCATGTGCTCATAGCCGCCTGTCAGGACGATGTCCGCGAAGCCCTGTGCGATCTCCATGAATCCGACATGAACACATGCCATGGCCGAGCCGCACTGCTGGTCAATAAATTTGGCAGGAATGGTCTCCGGCAGATTGGCCTGGAATATGGGAAAGCGCCCGCCGTAGGCCCACTGCTCGCCCACGGCCGTTGCGCACCCCACAATGAAATCGTCGATCTCTTTCCCCTCTATGCTCGAACGCTTTAATAGCTCCGGGAGCAATTTGGCCAGAAGTTCGTCACCCCTCATCTTGCAAAACCAGTCCCTGGCCGGATCTCTTGGTCTGGACCGGGATTGAGCAGTCCTTAGATACCCTGCGATCACTACCTCTTTCATTGTCAAACCTCCTCGATTTTAAGATTTTACCATCAAGATTTAGCGGAGTACTTGATTATACGCCCCTATTTCAAAGGGAGTCTCTTTCCTTCGGCGGTATAGCCGTAGAATCCTTTGCCCGTCTTCCTGCCCAAGCGTCCTTGTTTAACCATTTCCTCAATCAATTCCGAGTTTGGGAACAGGTGTTCTTCATCCACGCTTTTCATGAATTCGGTGACCAAAAGAAAGGTATCCAGGCCGGCATTGTCGGCAATCTCAAAAGGGCCCACATTCCATCCGTATCCCAGACGCATGCCGGTGTCTACATCCTCGACGCTCACAACACCTTGGGCCACCAGGTCAACGGCTTCACTGAAGGCAGCGGAGAAAATCCGGTTCATGACAAAACCGGGAATATCCCTCTGCACTCGAACAGGAGTCTTTCCCAGAGACCGCACAAAATCGACACCCTGTTCAAAGACCTCAAGGGATGTTTTTTCACCTTTTATCACTTCAACCAGACCCATGAGTGGGACAGGTCCAAAGAAATGGAGGCCCAAGACCCTTTCGGGGTTCCGGGTTGCCTTCGCGATCCGGGTGATAGGAATAGACGATGTGTTGGTTGCAAGGGGTGTTTCAACGGGGGCCAGCCGATCCAGTTCCTGAAAGATGTCGTATTTTAGTTCGGCAATCTCCAGAGCGCATTCAATAACCCAGTCCGCGCTGGTTGCATTCTTCAAATCTACCGCCGTTGCAATTCTTCCAAGAACTGTCTCGGGAGATTCCGGAATAGTCCCTTTTGTAAATAATTTTTTAAGGGACCAGTGGATTTTTCTTATGGCTTTTTCCAGTGCCTCCGGTTTCACATCCATCAGGTGGACCCTATGACCGGTCTGGGCACACACCTGAGCAATACCTGACCCCATAAATCCTGCTCCAACAATCAGGACGTTTTGCATTTCCTATTCCTCCCCTAATTGATCCTGAAAAAGGATTCGTCGAATTCAGGTTTACCCTGGTATTTTTTCATATACAGTCCGGCCGTCCTATCCTTGTTCTCAAGAATTGGGGGATCCACCGGGATGCCTGCCCGATGAAATGCCTCAACTACCTGCTTCATAGAGGGAGGGCAACCCTTGACAGGAATAGCTTCCGTGATGTTCGGATTGTTCTTATTGGCCAGGCATATACATTTTCCAACAAGAATAGTCTTTTTCTTCCCCGGTGTGGCCTGCATGACCTTCCCTGTGAGTACCTCCACATCACCCCACGGCTCCCCATTCCAGGCCCTGGCAATACCCATCAGAATCACCCTGGTGAGGGAAGAACAATAGGTGCAGATTGTGAGGTCGTACTTCCGGTAGGAGAGCCCTTGGATACCTTTTCGTTCCATAAACATCGGAAGGCTTTCATCCTCGGTGTAGGGAAAGGAGTATTCATGAAAAGACTCCGTGGTCTCAATTTTTTCTCCTACCACTTCTATGTCGGACAGGTCTGTGGGCCTCTTGCAATCCTGTGCCACATGGGCCAGATGCGGGACCTCCGACGGTTTATATCCCAGGAGCCTGGCGCCCACCATATCTGCCGAGAGGATGTCAGAAGAGGCAACCAGGATGTTGCTTCTCCTTATATTTCCATCAAACCCCGGACCCCGCTCATTTGTGTAAATTCCGTCCAGTATGACGAAACAGGGGGGAAGGACATTGGGCAGCCTTGCCACCATGTAGTTTAGGTCCATCTCCGGGTTGGCGCTGTGACATTTTTGCCGGGACCGGATATTCAAAAGCCCTTTCAGGTTCTTGATCCCGAGGCTGACAACTGTCTGGGCATGGGTTTTGAGGACCGGAATGTCTATCAAGAAATCGCTTCGCAGCATGTCTGTATTGAAGTCGAGGGACACCCCTTTACCGAGATCCACCTCCTCAAAGGGCCTTTCGTGTACATTTATGCATCTTACACCGTAACGTTTTTTCAGAACACCGTAGCCGAGGGTCTCGAAGGCATGCTCGGGGGTTTCCCTATCCTTGGGATTCATGAGGACTGTACCCTCCCCGATGGTGATGTCATCGATGCCCCTCTCCTTGAGTAAAACCACCATGTCTTCAACTGCCCGAGAGGTGGTAATGACTCCCCATTTGGGAAATGGCGCTTCCTTGGTCCAGAAGACTATGTTGGGCTTAATAAAGACCTTTGCCTTGGAAGGCAGGCGATCCAGACCGCCGGAGAGTTCAACTGCCTTCCGTACGGAAATATACGGTTTTTCGTAGCGAACAATGGCCACAATCGAACGGTTCATGGTTGAATCTTTCACTTTTTTTTCCTGGGGACGTTTTTCCGTCTTGTTGCTGAAACGTAAGGAGTTGCTTTACCCCGTATGTCTTCTTGAGGCTCCAATTTGATATGGAGGTTCCAGCCCTGCGTTTGGTTTCGATTTTGAATCCCATCGATGATCATGTCTGTGATGGGATCAGCATACTGCAGTATGTCTTTCGGCTTGCCCAGCAGAAGCCACCTGATGACAATGTGTTCGATAGCCCCTAAGATCATCTGACGGACGAGATAGGGGTCTGTATCAGGCCGGAATTCGCCTGAATCTATTCCCTCTTCAATTACCGAAAGAATTCCGCGGAATCCCTCGCGAATTATCTGATACGCCTCTGTCTCCAGAAACTTGCGGTTCGATTTCAGGACTAACATGACCACAGAGGCATAATCGGGCTCACTTTGATAGAACAAGAGGTAATGATAGATAATTGTACGAATCCTGTTGCCGGCTCCTCGAATGACTTTGAGGTACCCTTCCATCCTTTCCATCCCCCTGCGAGTGGTCTCTCGAGGGATGGAAAAAAGGAGTTCCTCCTTAGTTGAAAAGTACTCGTAAATGGTTGCGTCGGAAAGGCCGGCTTCCCGGGCGACTTCCGATATGGTAGCCTCATGAAACCCCTTTTTTGCGAAGACCTTTTCGGCCGCTTTGAGTATCTGTTCTTTACGCGCCTCGGATCTTTTCCGGCTCGCCATTCTAAATCACCTCTAGCTTGTTGGTTCGTAAATGTTCATTTATGTTGGTACAATGGTTGAAATGGTTAATCAGTAAAAAAAGACTCCTTCATCTCTACTGTTAACCCGTCGCTCTCCATCAATCGCTTGCTCAACCCCTCTATTTTAGGGAGTTCGTAATGGAAAAAAAATCTGAAGGCATAGAACTTGCCCTGGTAGAAGAGGGTTTCCCTGTCTGACAGGTCGTTTTCCAAAGCCTTTTGCACTGAAAGGGCCTGGAGCAGCCACTGCCAGGCCACGGAGATGATTGCGAAAAATTCAAGATAAAGGGTGGCGTCCGCTAAAAACAGTTCCGGATTTTTCTTGAGCGCCAACCGGA
>CAZENC010000199.1:0-5926 GCA_964513115.1 uncultured Desulfobacteraceae bacterium
CCCTGTTTCTATACCACGGGCCAGTGCTCTATCGATCCATTTGTAAATTGCTTTACGGCTAAGCCCCACCAGGTGGTGAATTTTAGTGATGCTTTCACCTGAATGGTAATAAAGCAAAATCTTAGCTCTTTGCACTTCCCTTAAGGGTTTGGTTTGTGATTGCGCTATTCGTTTTAGATCGTTGAATTCTTCAGAACTCAATAAGAGTTCTGCTCTTGATGTTTTTCTGGCCATGGCTTTCTCCTTTGGTTGAGGTTGTTGGAGAAAGTATAGCAAAATAAACTCTTCTTGTAACCTTTTTATTGAATCGAAATAATAGTAAGCAGGCTGCATGCCTCTACTATTATCAAAATACGACAAACAGGAATATTATAGTAGGCTGCATGCCGAATTTGCCAGTTTTAATATTTAACTTTTGCTGCCATTTTTCACAGCATTATATATCGTGTTCGAAATGTCAATAATAAATAAGGATATCAAAGGCTAACAGCAATTTGAATTTATTATATCTGAATAAATTAAGTTTATCGTGTTTTATAATTGCAGGAGGGTTTTTCATGGAGAAATCACCGATGGGAAAGCGTTCTGGAGAAAAACAATGCACTCACACCAGTTACTTTTTATTTGGATCCGAAGGTTTGGTTGTTGTGATAAGATGGTGAGAAAATAGTTTTTCTGAAACCCTTAAAACATCGTCTGCTGTTACTTTTTTAATAAGCGAGGGGTAAACACTGTCATAATTGATGCCCAATCCTATAATCTCATTCAGGGCTGCATTTGAGCCCTGGGCAGCAATGGTTTGAAGGTCAAGCTCATTCATGGTAATGCACATATTCTTTGCCCTATTGAGGGTTTGAGTGTCCACTCTTTTACCTTTAATTAAGTCTATTTTTTCAAGAATGGTTTTAAGTACTTTATCATAGTTCTCTATGGTTGTTTGCGCAATAACGCTGAAATACCCTCCATCAACACCAAAGGCCGGGTATGCATGCACATAGTAGACGAGGCTTTTTTCCCCTCCTCTCAATCCATCATGGAGCCATCCGCTTGGGTATCCTATACCGGAGATAATAGCATCGATCACATTCACGACAGGGACATCTTTATCCGTAATAAAGTGGGACGCGCTTAAAATTCTAAAATAATTATTCAACTAACTGATAATCCCTCTCGCGCGCTATTCTCTCGCCCCTTACCACCAAGTATCCGACTCCGGGTACACTGATCCCAAGACACCTGGCTAATTCGGTAAGGGAGATTCCCAGTTCGCGAGCGGCCCAAAAACAAAGAAGGCTCCTGGCTTTAACCTTTTTTTGTTGTTTGCCCTTCAAAAAGATATTCTCCCTCTCTATCTAGTAAATTTCAGCCACTCTCGCTGCAACCTGATTAAGATCATAAACCAGACGTTTTAATTCATATTTGTGCTCAAATTTCTCATCGGCCTGGGAAAGGATATCATCAACAAAATCCGATTCCCCCAATTTCCTTTTATCACTCTTGATGTGTTCCTGACCTTTCAAGCCATGCTTTTTTACTTCTGCCCACCCTCCAAGGCTGCGTATCAACCCGCCTCCCGTCAACTCTTTTCTACGCCCTTGATCAAGACCAGCCTCTATATAAGAATAATAATGTTTTCTTGCTCGACGAGGAGTGTTAACAAAGTAGCTCAGAACATAATCCACATTCTGCCAGGGCCGCTTTTTCCTCCCCATTAACACACTATGCCCACTATAGGCATATTTGGTGAACTCCGCAAGGGTGCGCACAATTCCTGCTCGGATAGGATTTAGATGAATATACCTCACCAGTTCCCGCAGATAAACCTCCTGTTGACATACAATTGACTTGTATCGATTCTGAAACAGTTGTCCATATCGTTTATGCCGCCAGTTGAAACTCGCAGCGTATCCCGTAAGCAGTTTCCTCATCAATGTTGCAAGGGGAATTGTGCCGGTTCTAAAAAGAAAATGGGCATGATTTGGAAGAAAACCCAGGCATAGCAAGATGTCTCCGTCTTAGGCAGCAAGGTTGAGAGGCGATCTAAAAAATCTTTACGATCCTTATCGTTTCTGAATATCTTTCGACGATCTATGCCCCTAATCATAATGTGATGTAAAACACCGGGTGCGTCAAGTCTGGCTAATCTTGGCATACCTTCCCATTTATCACTTCCTTATCGCCTTGTAAGGTTAAAATTTTAAGGGCGTCCCGTTTCACGCTTAAGGGCGTCCCGCTTCACTTCACTTTTTGTGCTTGACACACAATGATAAATTTTTTATAATCCTTTCCATAAAAAGGGAGTTCTTAGCAAATGTCCCATATTGGGGGAACGGTCGAGGGTCACCTCACGACACCCGGTAAACCACACCCGCCATATATTTCCATGGATTTCCAGGAGATGCCGGCTCCCTGCCAGGAGATGGAGACCGTCCACGTTTTGGGTGATAAGGGTAAAGTCGGGGATGAGCCGTTCAAGCTCAGCCAAGGCCGTGTGGGCCGGGTTGCAGGCCTTCTGGCTGATCAGCCCCGGCGCCAGTTGTAAAACTCCCACACCAGTTCAGGATCTTTCGAAAAGGCCTCCGGTGTGGCCAGGTCCGCGGCCTGGTATTTTTTCAGAGGCCGTCGGCGCCCCTGAAGGTGGCGACCCCGCTTTCTGCGGAAACGCCCGCCCCTGTCAGGACATCGACCCTTTCGGAATTTTTTAGGGCCTCTCTCAGGCCATTGAGTTCCTTTTCCATAGATCCCAGGTTAGCAAAGGGACCGATTCAAGCCAAGTGATGAGAAGGCCTTAGCGTTTACAATTTATAACCGCTCGGGTACAATACCGAACCATCGTGCGTTTCGGCTTCTTTCCAATTCATTTCTGGTGGCGGATGAAAGCCAAAGGAAAAATCGTCTTAATCAGTTGCGTTGCGGTCCTGTTTCTTTTTATGTCTTTGGGCGGGATGCTTCTTTATTATTACCTCCACCCGGGCGCTGTAAAGGGCCTTATAGAAAAATCCGTTTCCCGCGCAACCGGGGCATCGGTTGCCCTCAAAAGTCTCTCCTACTCTCTCAGTCCCTTAAACATCGCGGTAGAGGGGATCACCTTCAAACCGGGAAGGGATCTTCACGGTTTTTATCTTGAAGTTCCTGACCTCCACGCAGAATTCTCCCTGGACGGTCCTTTTGGCCATAAAAGCCTGACCGTCAAAGGCCTTGAGGTCAAGGGCCTTTCATGCCGCATCTTAAAAGATGTAGCTGTTCCCGAGACAGCACAGAAGGCGCAGCCGCTTTCATTTTTCAGTGCCATTTTAAAGAGATTTATTGCCTTTTTCGTTTTCAGGGACTTCACGTTTGAAAGCGCGACCCTTTCAGACGGCAGCATGACCGCCCAATTGGGGGATCAGACCCTGCGCGCCACCGAGATCCAGGCCCGTCTGAACGCCGACCATCGGGTGGAGCTCTCATGCGGTGTCCGATTGGAATGGCCTTCCAGGAAAATGAATCTCCTGGCGCCCCTGGTTCGGATGAAAACGGATCGGGCCATATCTCTGGTTGATCCTCAAATCGGGTGTTCCATCCTCTTTGAGGAAGCGGTATTTGAAAGCGCTGTTGCAGATCTCAGACATGTGCGGGGCGGCACAGACCTCGTCTATCGGCCCGATCGAGGGAAGGTGACCTTTGAACATATGAACATCACCCTCGAGGCGGCTGACATCCAAGAGTGTGGGCAGAAGAACAGGGTCCGGTTGGGCCTAGAGATCAAGGCAGACGGCGCTTTCAGCTTGAAGGATTATCAACTAACGGCCCGACCGCTGCATCTCAGTATGGGCCAGCGTCTCCAATTCGCCGGGGAACTGGATGCGGCTATTGGAAGCCACAAGAAGATAAAGCTTGACATGGTTACCTGTCGCGTTACGCCCCAGGAACTGGTCACGCTTCTCCCCTCCGGGATCAGGAATCACTTGGATCCTTTGAAACTGGCCGGTCAGATCGATCTCTCCGGCCGGATCGGGGGCGTTGAGGAAGAGGCGAAATGGGCATTGGATGCGGATCTTCAGGCCCGTTTGAATCAGAATCAGATTTCCTACACAACCGGCAAAGTCAGGGCCGGCGGCACGCTTACGGGCAGCATCCGGGCCCGGGGGCGGGTCCCCGACCTGGAGACATCAGGCACCATGAGGGCGGACCGTGCCATGTTTTCAGGAAACGGGATGGAGGTGGCACCCTTTGAGGCGGCCATCTCCTTTTCAGGCACACACCCTGTCTTCGATCTGAAAGATCTATCGGCCCGGATCCCGCATGCAAGCGCCCGATTCAAAAACAAGGCGTTTCGGGTGGATGATATTCGTCTGAAGGTTCACCAGGGCCGGGTGAATGTGGCAACCCAGGCAATGTCCCTGTCGGAGATCCGGTTCGATTCCTCCCTGTTGAGAGACCTCAAGGCATCCCTGGAGACTGCGGATGGAAAGACCCGGGTCGAGATCCAGGGGAAAGAGACAGGGCTTGCCAGGTTGGCCATGGACCTGGGTCTCCTTCCCCCAGGCTGGAAATTGGCCGCACGCGATTCTGTTCAGGTTAAGGCCCGTTTCGATACAGAACAGGGGGTGACGGTTACCTCTGAATGGGCCTTTCAGGATCTGGGCTTTCAAGACCGGGAAGGGAGCTTTGTGGGGGAAAAGGTGTCGCTCAAGGCAAGGATCAGCGGAAGGTATGAGCGTTCGAATGGTGTCATGGCCGCAAATATCGCTATGGATGCGGAGGGGGGTGAGGTCTTGTACGACAGGTTCTATGTTGATCTGAAAATGCATCACCTCTCGGCTCTCATAAAGGGAAAGTACGAGAGGCACGGCAGGCACCTTGAACTGTCACGTCTCCGTCTGGGTCTGAAGGATATCCTGACGTGTCAATTGAACGGCCGCATTCTTGAAAAAGGCCCTGACTGGCACTTTGATCTCACTGCAGATATCCCTAAGATCCCCTTGAAACCTCTGTTCGGCCTCTTTGTTGTGGAACCGTTTCAGGCAGAAAAGCCTCTCCTTCGTACAATTCGTGTGGGAGGGACGGTTTCCGCAGATCTGAACCTGACAGGGACCCGTTCTGATTGGACGGCCAGGGGATATGTTGGCTGGGACGATGGCGGGGTCTCATCTGAAGATAAGGGGATATATTTAAAAAGGATCGATCTCTCTCTTCCCTTCTTGTGCCGGAACCGGGAGGCAGACGGCCCCCTGGAGGTGCTCAAGGGGCGACTGTCCATACGGCCTGTGGGCCTTCCTTTCATTCCTGAACAGGCGCTAACCTTTCCGCTCGAGGCAGGCCCGAACCGGTTGTCCGTCATCTCACCGACCATCGTGAAGATCCCCCGAGGAGACGTCCGGGTGGGGCCGGTTGTGATTCGAGGGCTGACCGGGTCATCGTCATCTGTCACCACACAGCTTACCCTGGACAGGGTAGACATGGGGCCGCTCTTGGCCAACGTCTATGCGCGGCCGATACAGGGGACCATGAGCGGGAGCCTGGACCCCATACATGTGGAGAGGGGGAGAGTCACGAGTATGGGGAAGATAACGGCAAAGGTCTTTGGGGGGGAGGTCATCTTTTCCCATCCCGGTGCATCCGGACTGTTTACGGGAACGCCGGTCTTCAAGCTGAATGCCCGGTGGAAGGACCTGAACCTCTCGGAGCTTACGGCAGGCACCTCCTTTGGAAAGATTGAAGGGGTATTGAACGGATATGCAAAAGATGTGGAGATCGCCCAGGGCCAACCCCAAAAATTTGACCTGTTGCTGGAGACCGTCAGGAAGGATAAGATGCCTCAACGGATCAGCGTCAAGGCCGTGGACAATATTTCCCGGATAGGAGGAGGCCAAAGTCCCTTCATCGGCGTTGCCGGGATGTTCGCCTCTGTGTTCAAGGAGTTCCCTTATGAAAAGATCGGCGT
>CAZENC010000200.1:0-5903 GCA_964513115.1 uncultured Desulfobacteraceae bacterium
ACGTCTATCCTATGCCGCAATCTGTAATGACTCCGCATGGCCGTCATTTTACGGTAGGCATTCACCTAACGCCGACATTTGGGGAGCTGTCCTTTCCGCCGGCCCTCGGCTCCACGGTGACTGTGGGACCGAAACTTGTACCGGTACAGGACAGAAATGCCGTGCAGGGGCCTTTTGTTGATGCAAAGGTCTTTTCAGAAAAAGTCAGGCCGTTTTTCCCGGGCATAACACAAAAAGACCTTATCTGGCACCAGGCGGCGCTGCAGGCAAGATTGAAAGGACATCCTGATTTTATAATCAGTGCCGTTTCAGGCTCCCCTAATTTTATCAACCTGCTGGGTATCGACAGCCCCGGCCTTACCGCCTGTCTTGCAATTGCCCGCAGGGTAAAGGAAATGGTAAAGGGATCAAGTGATCCAAAATTAAAAGTGTCTAAAGTGAGCTAAAATTATCGATTTCAAATACACAAATTTTAGCCATTTTAGGCACATATACTTTTTGGAGGTATTACATGGATCTTATAGATTCGATTAAAAAAAGGCGAAGTTGCAGGGCCTTTCTCGACAGGCCTGTTGATAAAACCAAACTGGAAAATCTCCTTATGCTCGCAACACAGGCTCCATCTGCAATTAACCTGCAGCCTTGGGAATTGACAGTTGTATCAGGTGAAGAAAAAAGGCGGCTGAGCAGGCTTTTGGTGAAGCGAATGAAAGAAATGCAGATCTCCTGCGGCCCTGGTGCAAAAGCCCCCCTGCCGGAATATTTTGTTGAGAGAGAAAGGGGCCTTCTCAATACCATGCTTCCCAACCTTCCGGATAATATTAATTTCCAGGACTTCATCAATGAAGGAAGCTGCAATTTTTACGGTGCCCCCACGGCGATCATTATTTGCATTGACGAGGTGTTTTCAAGCGCCCGGCTGACGGATATAGGTGTTATTGTCGGCTATCTTGTACTGGCTGCTTACGGAATCGGGTTGGACACCTGTCCCATAGGCCTGATCACGGCGTTTGACGACGATATAAAAGAAGAATTAAACATTCCCGAAGAAAAACATGTTGTAATCGGGGTCGCTGTTGGTTATGCGGATCCTGAATCCCCCGTCAATTTATCAAGATCGGAAAGGGTCCCTTTAAGTGATGTTGTGAAATGGAGAGATTGAGAAGCTGTGCGTTATGAGCTATTAACAAATTCCTCTAAAATCGGCTTAGTTTTTTCTTCAGGTTTTTTCGGTTTTTTTGCCCATGCCGGACTCCTTGCAGCGCTCCGCGAACTTGGCATCAATCCTGTCGGTTATTCGGGATCCAGTTCAGGGGCTATCCTGGCGGCAATGGCCGCATCGGGTATGAATGCTGAGGCCATAAAAGATATTCTTTTCGGTCTGAAAAAGACCGATTTCTGGGACCCTGATGAATGGCATGTGATCATAAAAAAGGCACTGGCCAATCTTGTTGATCTCGATAGAATCATTGTTCATTATATAATATGATCCTATTTTCCATATAAATTTCCTATCAAAGTGCTGAAGCTCTCCCTGATGAACGATTGCCCTGTGGTATTTGCAGATCTGTAAAAAAAACAAAAAAGGCCCAAATATATGCAAAGGCCCATAATAATAAGGAGCAAAAAAAACTGAATCCCGATTGTATCGGCATGAGCTTTTATGGCAAAAAGACATAGAACCATAATTGCGGCATTTATTAAAGGAAGACCGATCGCGGCTTTGATGTCATTCAGTCCGCTCTTTATGACGTCAGTGGCTTGGAAAATAAAACCTATACTTGAGATAAAAATGCTCAGGAGTACTGCTACGGAAGTTCCCATTATTCCCCATTTAATGGTGAACGGATAAATCAAACCAAATAATATTAGCAGGCGTAATAACTGCCACTTTGTGTCAATGCTGGGTTTCCCCGAGGCATAAAAAAGAGGACCTGTCGTAGACTGAAAGGATCTTACTAAACCGGCGAAGACCAAAACCTGCATTGCGGGTATCATCGGTATCCACTTTTCACCTAAAAACAACCTGGTGAAATCAGGGCCCAGTACCATAATGAACCCTGCTAATAAAACAGACAAAAAGGCTGTAACTCGCAGGACTCTCAGGTATGCTTCTCGCAATCCGTTCATATTGTCCTGTAATTTGGAGTATGCGGGGAAGGTCACCTGCGAAACAACATGTGATACCTCTGTGGTCGGCGTATTCGAAACCCGAAATGCCATCTGGTAAAAGCCGAGAGACGCCGCCCCAAGGAATTTTCCGACAAAAACATCATCGCCCTTGTTGATTAAAAAGACCAATATGTTTGAGCCGAAAGCCCACTTTCCGAAGCTGAAAAGCCCTTTCGTCTTTTCCAAATCAATAACAGGACGGGGTCTGAAAGGATGTAATATGTAACTCATGAAAAGCCACACCAAACCTGCACACAGAGAGCTGATGACCAGTGCCCAGGCATTTTTCAATATAAAGGCAGCTGAAACTGCAACGACAAAATTAGTAAAAAGTCCTGAAAATCGAAAGAAAAATTCTTTTTTGAATTCCAATTCCTTTTGGAAATATATAATACCTATATTCGTAAAAGCATCCAGCAGAACTGTAAGACCCAGGACCTGAATCATGGGCTCTGCCTCCGGAGCTTTTAAAAACAACGAAGCATATGGTGATACAAAATAAAGAATGGCAAATAGAATAAACCCCTTTAAAATCCTTATCGTCCACGCTGAATTGAGGTGCGACTCTCCAATTTCCTTCTTTTGAATCAATGCGGCCATAAAACCGGTCTGAAAAAAAGTATTAAACGTCCCGATTGTCAGAAGGGCCATTCCCATCAAACCAAAATCTTCAGGCATAAGCAGGCGAGCCAGTATTACCAGTCTGGCGAAACCCAAGGTGAGACCTGAGAAGTGCAGTGCAAACAACCACATGCCGCCTCGCATTACCTGCTTGGCTAAAGGCGAAGTTGGCTTCCAACTGCTATTCGAATTCATGGAATTTCCTGCTTAGACAGCAATGTTGGAGTGATAAAATTCGACATGGGAACATAATATAAGTAACCTTCAAAACATTTCGCATCTTGAAGGATAATAAAAAAATCAGGTATTGGGAACAAAAAGCAAATTATATACATCCTCAATGGATCCCACTCCGATAAGTTCCATGTTCTTGACTGGACTTGAGCCTTCCTTATTGCTCTGTGACAACAGACATCGCGAAAAACCCAGTTTTTTTGCCTCCCTGATTCTCATATCCGGTTGGCTGACACCGCGAATTTCACCTGCCAGGCCGACTTCTCCGAACATTACCAGGTTACGGTCCACGGGTTTGTTCAAGAAGCTGGACATCATGGCAGAGACAATGCCGAGATCAGCGGCAGGCTCGTCGACCTTCAGCCCCCCCGCCACGTTGACAAAGATATCTTGATCAATAAGCTCCATTACCATCTTTTTCCCTAACACCGCCACCAGAAGAGAAATGCGGTTATGATCCACCCCGATTGCTGTTCTCCTTGGCATTCCGAGCGGGCTGGGTCCTACCAGGGCCTGGATCTCTACCAAAAGAGGCCTCGTTCCTTCGAGACACGGGATAACCACTGAACCGGGCACGTTTTCCGGCCTTTCTTCAAGGAAAATACGGGACGGGTTGGCCACCTCAGTGAGCCCTGAGTCTTTCATCTCAAAGACCCCGATTTCATTAGTCGATCCAAAACGGTTCTTGACCGACCTCAGTATCCTGAATACATGCCCGCTGTCCCCCTCAAAATACAGAACCGTGTCCACCAAATGCTCCAGTACCTTGGGTCCGGCAATTGAGCCTTCTTTGGTCACGTGTCCGACAATAAAGACAGGTATACCGGATTGCTTTGCGAAGGCCATAAGGCGGGAAGCGACTTCCCTGACCTGACCCACGCTTCCGGGCGCGGAATCAATGGTATCCGTATAAACGGTCTGTATGGAATCCACGGCCAGAAGGTCGGGTTTGAGCGGCTCCATCTTTTCAAACAGATCTTCAATACATGTGCCTGTCACGACGTAAAGGCTGTCCGAATGTACGGCCAGCCTGTCGGCCCTTAACCTGATCTGCTGGGGCGATTCCTCCCCTGACAGGTAGAGAGCACGACAACCCTGCCGGGATAACCTTTCGAGTACCTGAAGAATAAGCGTGGACTTTCCTATGCCTGGGTCCCCGCCGATAAGCACCATTGATCCCGGAACAACACCACCTCCCAGGGTCCGGTCAAACTCGGCTAGACCGGTCTTCAAACGCATCTCATGGGCAAGTGAAATGGCATCGATTGTCTGGGCCTGGCTTATGCCGGAGGGGCCGGTACGCTTCCCGGATGGTCTGGAAGTTTCCTCCACCATGCTGTCCCACCGTCCACAATCAGGGCACCTGCCCATCCATTTCGCAGCCTGATACCCGCAACTCTGGCACACATAAATGGTTCTGGCCTGCCTTTTCATAAACAAAGAATCCTTTATTTCTTTTTCTCAACAACGCCATATCGTTGATACATATTCATCAATTCCCTTCGCCATTTCTCGGTTTCTATCCGCCCCTTTTCGATTTGTCTATTGGCTGTTGTGATCAAGGGTTCCTGTTTTGTCTCAATGCCCACCATTTTTGCCTTAAACCCGCTTAGGAGGTACTCGGCGCCCCTGACATAAATCCGGTGTAATTTCATCACTTCTTCAGTCTCCGGACTTATTTCTCTTAACAATTCAACAAATCGTCCATATTGAGGGATAACATCATTCTTGAGGGCCTTATAAACCCTTTCAGCAGTTGTGTAATTTTTTCCTATGACCGAGGCATAGCTCGTAAGACACCTTTCTTCCAATTCCACGATGCCCAGGATTCCTTGGTTTACGTATTCCACAAGGTCGTGGGAAACCCTGTTAGTGGCACAACTCCCCGTGAAAAGAAACAGCCCCAGGAATACGGGCAGGAACAGATAGGTATTACGCTTTTTCAAGGTTTTTCCTCCTTATTAGATAGGACGGCCTCGCAAAAAGTCATGAGCCGAGGTCATTTTGACTTTTTCCCAATGAATCAAACAAATACTCACTAATTCCATCGTTGATTTTTCTCATCACCTCTGCTAAACGCTTTTCCAGACATCTATCAACCTTCAACCTAAATTGCTTTACAGTTACATAGCTCCTTTGTTCAATCATAGCAAAATGTGACATTAGGTGACAGTATTTTGAGACTAATAGCTTCAGGTTGCCCCTTTTTCAGGATCCTGCGATTCTATTCTTTGTTTCTCCTAACCCAAACAGCTTTCGTGACACCGGCCTTTTGTTGGGACAGACCCTTTAATAATGGCTCCAACTGGGGAGGGACCGGCTTGTTTGAGATTCCCACTGCCAGGGTCCTTGAAGACGGAGAG
This sequence comes from uncultured Desulfobacteraceae bacterium, assembly GCA_964513115.1. Taxonomy (GTDB): domain Bacteria; phylum Desulfobacterota; class DSM-4660; order Desulfatiglandales; family Desulfatiglandaceae; genus JAFDHL01. Next base: position 5,391 of record CAZENC010000200.1, read on the forward strand.
ATGAGGATAGGCATCGCCCAGGCCCTCCCCTACCGATGGTATACCGGAGGTATGGGAATCTTTCCCGGCCTGGAGTTTAGCGGTCGCTTCACACAACTGACAAATATTCAAACAGGCATGAAATCATATGGATCTTATAAAGACAAGGCATTTGACCTGAAGTACCAGATCCTGCCTGAATCCAAAAAATTCCCGGCTGTGGCCATCGGCTTACACGATTTTCATGGCACAAGGCTCTTTCCGGCAGAATACCTTGTCCTCAGTCGCCAGTTCTTTCCCCTGGATATTACCGTCGGCCTCGGCAGAAAACGCCTTAAAGGACCTGCTACTTTCCCCTTGTGGGACGAGTTAGGCTTTTTTGGAGGTATTGAACTTGCCGTAAATGAATGGCTGCACCTGTACGCCGAATACAACCCCATTGAATATGAAAAGGATATAGGAGCGGCCGGAAGGGCGATACCGGGAGGTGCCAAAGCGCCTATCAATGCCGGGATCAGGATGAAGGTCCTCCCG
>CAZENC010000201.1:0-5883 GCA_964513115.1 uncultured Desulfobacteraceae bacterium
GGAAAGTAAATATCACTGAAGGAAAACGAAAACGGGTTTTTTTGGAAACGCGGCTCAAGAAAGTTAAAGAGGATCTCGTAAAGGCGGAAGTAGAGCTCAAAGAGTTCCAGGAAAAATACAAGCTGGTGTCCATTGATGAGCAGGCCAAGGTAGCCATTGAGGGCGCCGCCAAAATCAAGGGTGAGATAATTGCCGCACAGACTGAACTACAGGTTTTGAGGCAGTTCGGTACTGAAAGGCAGAACGAGGCTATTATTCTTAAAGCCAAGATCCGCGAACTGACAAATCAGCTTGCGAGAATAGAAAGCGGCGCTCCCGGTACAGCTTCCCTTAAAAGTAATAACACCGCAAAAGACAATTCAGACTTTTACATCCCCTTCAATGAATTGCCCGCACTCGGTATGCAATTGGTCCGCCTGATGCGTGAGGCCAAAATTCAGGAGGAGGTATTCAAACTGATCACTACCCAGCATGAACTTGCCAAGATAGAGGAGGCCAAGGACGTGATTACCATTCAGGTCCTGGACCGGGCGGTTCCTCCGGACTACAAGTCAAGCCCAAAAAAGGCCCTGATTGTGATCCTTTCCACTGTAGTGGCATTTTTCCTGGCGGTATTCCTGGCCTTTTTCATGGAATATGTTAATCGCCTCAAGACCGAGGATCAGGAACGCTACCAGCAACTCGTTCGCAGTATCAAATTCCGAAAACCTAAATAAAGTTGCAATTAACCTGAATATCAAACAATATCCAAAATTAAGGGCGTAATGAATTTACCTCCCTAAAATATACCTGACAATAAACACATATTCTCACAATATCATGTCAATCCAGTTAATAAGCCTCGGGCTTATTAATCCTGTCTAAAAGAGACCTTCTCTCCTCGCAATGACAGGTTAAAATCTTTCCTCTTGACAATTGTAGACACATAAAATAGAATGTAGTCACTATATCGCAATTCCAACTGGAGCAAAAATATGGAGACAGTTGGCGTGAGAGAATTGAAATCAAACCTGAGCCGTTACCTAAAAAAGGTGCGGTTAGGAGAGAAAATAGTTGTGACGGACAGGAAAAAGGAAGTAGCCGTCATTCTGCCTTGCGTAAAAGAAACTGATGAAGAGGAGTTGCTTCAATTGATTCAACGCGGCCTTGTCCATTGGTCCGGTGGAAAACCGGCAGGTATGCCATCCCGCATCTCCTCAAGAGGCAAAAACGTCTCTGAAGCTGTTCTCGAAGACAGAAGATAGGTATGATCCTGTATCTGGATACCAGCAGCCTTGTTAAACTGTACGTGGAAGAAGAGGATTCGCCGAAAATAGCAGACCTGGTAAGCTCCTCTAAAGTGGCAGCCACATCGCTGATTGGGTACACCGAAGCGAGATCGGCCTTTGCCCGCAGATTCAGAGAAAAGGCGTTCTCGAAGAAAGGATATGGACGTCTAATTTCCTTCTTCAATAAAGATTGGGACAACTACCTAATTGTGAGGGTCACTGAAGAACTTGTTCGGCTGGCTGGTGATTTGGCCGAAAAACATGGGTTGAGGGGATTTGATGCCATCCATTTGTCCTCGGCTCTAACCCTGCGCCAGGAGATATCGTCCCTTATTATTTTTTCATGTTCTGACCGCAATCTTCAAGAAGCTTCGCAACGTGAAAATCTTAAGCAGCCGGCATAACAGTTAGGCCTTAACAGAGATAAAGAATCGGCAACTACTCAGGAGCCAAAATGGACCTCCACGCCTATAAGGCAGGAAATCAAAAAGGAAACCCAAATTTACTTTAGGGGAACTTATCCCCCAAACCCCCGGAAATTACCCATCGCTGTCGGACCATATAGCCTGCGGCGAAGGCTGATCATCCCCTGCACAGCACGGGGTATTCTGGCTGCGCTGTTTTGAAAGTCCCGCGGAGCGGGACGTTACATGAAATCGCGTAGCGATTTCATAAATGCAAGAAAAGATAGCAAAATACTTTGGAACCAAAAAAGAAGTAATTGCAGTTTACCTGTTCGGTTCACATGCAGAAGCCAAAGTACGTCTTTTCAGCGATATAGATATCGGTATCCTGTTAGACAGAAGATACCAGTCCTCTGCCGATAAAAAAAGAATAGATTATATGGCAGAACTGTCCAGGATTTTACGAAAAGATATACACCCTGTGATACTCAATTCAGCAAGTGAAGAGCTCCTGAGGCAAATATTTTTAAAGGGCAAATGCATACTGATTAATAATCCAAAGGAGCTGGCCCGTTACAAAATGGTCATGTTCTCAAAGATCGCGGATTTTGCTCACTATCGAAAACAGATGCAATCGGGACTGGTTAAAAAGGTTATGGAAGGTTAGACATTGGTTGATACTGATCTCATTTTAGCGAAAGCGAGTTCTGTGAAAAGGCACCTGAGCAGGGTTATAGAGAAAGGTGCTATCCGAAAATGACAGTGTCGTTTTCGCCTATATCTATGGATCTGTGTTGGTGGGGGACGGTGCAAATGATATTGACATTGCCGTTTTCGCAAAGACGGATTCTGATCCGAATCGACTGTCTGCTGAGTTAAAGGTTTCCCTTCACAATGAAACAGGCCTGCCTCCGGATGCCTTCGACGTGCGGATCCTGAACGCGGTCAGCGAACACGGTGATCTTTTCGGCCTTCTCTATCTTAAGCAGGTGTTGGAAGATGGCAAAAGAAAAGGGTGTCGCCGTATCAGGATACATTGACACCGTTGTTAAAGGGCCTGATTACGGAATTCTTTCGGACGATTTGTTTCAACGGCTAAAACCGTTTTTCGATTTTCGAAACAGCCTGATTCATAGATACTGGGTTGTCGATGACCAGAGGCTTATTGGTAACATCCTTTCTGGGAGAAACGATTTTGAACGTTTTTTGCCAGAAATAGAAACCTATTTGGAACAATAGGTAATTGTTGCCCGCGGCAGGTGCAAACATACAAGGATGGTAATCACCTTTTCATAATATCATGTCAATCCAGTTAATCCTGTCTAAAATAGACTTCGGAGTTAGAAAAATGTGAGTTTCCCAGGTTCAATCTTTCTTAATTTATTCAGCCAGGTGAGCAAAAAACAGCCTCCGAATTAAAGCACTCACAAAAGGACGACCTATTATGGAAGTTGAGTTGAGCAGGCATGCTAAAAGACAGATGAAATGGCGAAAAATAACGGCGGAAGAGATAAAGGAAGTTGTAATGGACCCAGAGTTCGAAGAAAATTGTATGTATGGAAGGAAAAATGCCTACAGAAAAATCGGAGGAAGGTCGCTTAAGGTTACGTATAAATATGATGGAGAAAAACTGGTTATTATCACGGCGGTGGTAAAAGGGAGATGAAACAGTGAAAATAGAATACGATAAAGAAGTGGATGCCCTTTATGTCAGGTTACAGGAAAAGCATGTGGCCCGCACAGTAGAGATTGAAGATGGTTTGAATTTAGACATTGACAACGAAGGAAAATTAATCGGGCTTGAGGTCTTGGATGCTACACGCAGGTACTCCCTACCTGATATATTTAATATCTCAATGGAAAATCTAATATTTGACAGGGATAAGTTGGAAGGGCCACTTGGCTCCGACCTCTGAAGTCCTGAGACTATAAGGTTCCGGGGTTCCGACGTTCTGTGGCCCTGATCTCCGACATCTGGACTCTGTTCAGCCAGGTGAATAAAGAGGCCACGAGATGCTTTCAAAAACAGCTGAAAATCACCGTTGTCTGTAAACGCCTGAAATAAAAACCTTCCAAATTCGAAAAAATGTGATTGGAAATATGGTCTAAATTCACAACTTCCCGAAAATTTTTAGAAACGACAATCTCGTTTATCTCGTAAATCTTCACCCCGTTAAATGAATTCTCTATTTAACTGGGGCTGTCTAAAATAGACTTGAATTCACCTTTTCATAATATCATGTCAATCCAGTTAATCCTGTCCAAAATGGGCCTTGGTAATTACGAAATATGTAATGTTTTTCCACTAATTGGAAAAATAATTCCGTAATGTATGATAAAGCTCAAAGAACATGAAAAATAATCAATGAAATATCAATATGTTAAGAATTATTAGATATCCTTTTAAATCGGTTCGGATTTTGCAAACATATAATCCAAATCAAACAGTGTATGCGCTTAACACCCCTAATTTTTATAAGGTTGAACAACAATTCCTGCTCTATCTATGACTGTGTCTGGAATAATGAGGTCACAATTCTGACACATTAACACCATGGGGCTGAAATATAATACCATTGCTTTTTTTTTAAGTTTGGTTTAAATTTTAGATATAGAACATGAAGATGAATTACAGGATCTCGGGAAATTTTTCCCTGGCCGTATGGCTTCTATGCTGTATGACACTTTTCCCAATGTGCGTACAAGGCCGTATGATTACCGTTACCAAGGAGGATTCAGGTAAGACGATTGATTTGCAGGTGGATGATGTGATCCAAATCCAGCTTGTAGGTACCGCAACTACAGGCTTCTGGTGGCAGTTTCAGGATCTGGACGAGCAATATCTGAAAATCGTCAAGGAGTATACAAGTCCGATACCCGGTGCTCCGGAAAAAATAGATGGCGGCCCTATCATGGGTGTATGGGAGTTGCTGGTCAGTAAACCGGGAACGACCACCGTGCGGATGGTCTATTCCAGGGGCGGGCAAAGTCCCAAGACCGCAGCAAATCAATTTTCTGTTAAACTCCGAATAAATGCAAAAGGATTTTGATGTTTTATCCAAGCAAAGAAAATAAGGGGGGCCACAAATGAAAAAAATAATTGCAGGATTAATATGTGTTTTTATTCCCATTTTATTGTGGGGAACAGGCACATTTTCTTCTGACAGGGTGGCTAGGGTCACGCCGCAAAGCAAGAGCCTAAAGATCATCTCGGGCTCTGACGCCCCTGCACTTCAGAGCAACCCAACCGGTTCGAAGGGCCTCGGGGATCTCGGAAAGCCTCCTAACTATGATCAGACCATTAAAAGGTTCAGGGAGATTATTCCCGGTTTTGACATGTATGAAACGGCTCTGCCCTCAGCCTTCAATTGGGCTGACTCCGGAAAGGTCACCTCTGCAAAAGATCAGGGTTACTGCGGAAGCTGCTGGGCCTTTGCAACTGCGGGGGTCATGGAATCCAAAATCTTGATTGCAGGGGGTCCCACGTACGACCTCTCTGAACAGGATATGACCTCCTGCGCTTGCCAGTATGGATGTTGCGGCGGTTGGTCTACCGCTCTTAACTACTTTAATAGTCAAGGACCTATGCAGGAAAGCTGTACGGGGTATGGTGACTACAGCTTCAGTTGTCCTGGAATGACCGGTCCTTACTTTGCCGTATCCTGCTCTTCGCTGAGCAGCTGCAGCCGGTTGAGGTACTATACCACGGGCTACTACACTGTGGATATGAGTAGCACTGCTGAGATCAAGACCTCCCTTTACAATGACGGCCCTGCCTACTTTAGGTTTGACGTATATTCAGATTTTAATGACGGTATGGGAGGAGGTTGGTGGAATACAGCTTCCTCTGGCGCCGTTTATACCAATACCTCAGGAACTTATAGAGGTGGACATGCGGTTCTGATTATCGGTTGGAGTGACGCTAAATCAGCATGGCTCTGCAAGAACAGCTGGGGAGCTACAGGCGGGCCTGAAGGTGATGGCACCTTCTGGATTGCCTATTCGGCGGGTCATACTAATGATTTGAACTTCGGTATGGGCAACGTGCAACTGGCAACAACACACAACGCCCTTTGGGATCAGCAGATCGGTCGCGACCACGATGTATATGCCAACCAGGATTTTGAGACGGCTTATAATGCTTATGACACATATGTGGCCGATGACTTTACCGTTTCAAGACCCTGGAGCATAGAGAGAATCTATGTGCC
>CAZENC010000202.1:0-5867 GCA_964513115.1 uncultured Desulfobacteraceae bacterium
TGGGCCTGAGGAAAAAGAAAAAGTTAACCCTCAAAAATCTGGGCAATGAAACAGGACTGGCAACAAAGTACATCTCCAAGGTGGAAAAGGGAGAGGTTACCCCGCCGGTCTCCGTACTTCTCCAGCTTTCGAGGGCACTTGAAATAGACTCAAGTATACTTCTAAGGGAGGAAAAAGAACTCGTAAGGAAAAAGAAGTCCGATGACTATCAGAAGAGAACCGAGGCATATACATACGAGACGCTGACGCCTGAGGCGAGACACAAACATCTCAAGGCCTTCAAGGTCTTTATTGATCCAAAATCAGACCACAAAGGTGTCAGCTACCAGCATCTCGGTGAGGAATTTCAATATGTGCTCAAGGGGAAAATTGAGGTGACGGTTGGAGAAAACAAGAACATCCTAGGGCCAGGTGACTGTCTACATTTTAATTCCTCTATTTCCCATAAACTACGGAACCTCAGTTCGGAAAAGGCTGAGTTACTTGTAGTGCTGTATACACCATAGATAAGTGAACTAAAAAAGAGATATCGAAATGGCCTATCAGTTGAATGAAGAACAGCAAATGATCCAGGCAATGGTCAGGGAATTTGCAAGAGAGGAGCTTCTGCCCACAGCCGCAAAGAGGGATAAAACAGGGGAATTTCCGGCGGATAACATCAGAAAGATGGGTGAACTGGGCCTTATGGGCATGACTGTGCCACCCGAATATAATGGCGCGGGTGCTGATACTGTCAGCTATTCCGTGGCCCTGCAGGAGATTGGCTATGCCTGCGCTGCGACCGCAGTAATCATGTCAGTTCACAACTCGGTAGCCTGCGGACCTGTCTACCTTTTCGGATCGGAATATTTAAAAGAGACCTATTTGAAACCCTTGGCCTCTGGAGAAAAAATCGGATCTTTTGCGCTTACGGAACCCGGAGCCGGCTCTGATCCTGCAGGCCAGAAGACAAAAGCGGTAAAAGACGGGCACAGCTATATCATAAACGGCACGAAGGTGTTTATCACGACAGGGAAAAATTCGGATCTGACAGTAGTAACCTCTTATACGGACAGGGGAAAAAAGCATCATGGTATAAGTGCCTTCGTTGTTGAAAAAGGAACTCCCGGATTTCATGTGGGTAAAGAGGAAGACAAGATGGGGCTCAGGGGTTCTGATACTGCAGAACTGATTTTCGAGGACTGCCGAGTACCGGAGGAGAACCTGCTTGGAAACGAAGGGGACGGTTTTGTAATTGCCATGGCCTCTCTGGATGGAGGTCGCATAGGCATAGCTTCGCAGTCTGTCGGCCTAGGCCAGGCTTGTCTTGACGCGGCAGTAAGCTATGCTAAGGAGAGGGTCCAGTTCAATAAGCCTATTTCCCAGTTTCAGGGGATTCGATGGATGATAGCAGATATGGCCACACAGATAGAGGCAGCCAGGCTCTTGACTTTCAACGCCGCTGCAATGAGAGACAGGGGAGAGAATTTTTCTGCGGCCGCTTCAATGGCTAAGGTTTTCGCCTCTGAAATGGCCAACAAGATAGCCTATCAGGCGCTACAGGTTCATGGAGGGTATGGATATATCAAGGAGTATCCGGTTGAGAGATTTTACAGGGACGCGAGGGTCTTGACAATCTACGAAGGGACTTCAGAAATCCAGAGAATAGTTGTCGCAAATCATGTCATTGGAAAATAGGTTGCCGCAAGGCCCATGACCGAAAAACTTCTTCCTAATTCTCTTCTAAATGTCCTGTCTTTTGAGTGACTTTTCAAGGGTGCTAATTATTTGCGGGATGACAACATTAAACAGAAGCCCGATTTGGGTTTTACTGCGGTCAACCAGTATTCCACACTGGCATTCGAAAAATGGAATAACGATGATCATCTTTCCGTCTTTGAGGTCTAAAATATAATAACTCCCGAGCCCGGGAAATTCAGATTTCTTAAGTGCTCCTTTAAGTAACCCGGTAAGCTCATTGAAAAATTTATACGCCTGTGGATTTGTATTGAAGCCGGCCAGAGATTCCCCACCGGTAGATGCAAATATATCTATTGCAAGTAGGCCCTCTCCCAAGTCTTGCTTCAATATCTCAACGGAGTCCTTCAATCTTTTTACATCAATTATTATCCTTTTTTTTGTCTTTTTGATTTCACCTTTATCTTGTTGAGCCTCATCTAAACCTGTTTTGCTGTTTTCGAGGGCAGTTCCCGCGTCATCATCTATATTTAAGGTGAATTCATCATCATTTTCGAGTTTTTCTATTTCTATCTCCAGAATATTGGCCGGTCCTATCACGCTCTGGTCTTCTTTTTCCACAGGTGATTCATCCTTGATCCTGGCTGCATCCATAATCAGGGACATAAGCTCCGCGCTTATGCTTTTTTTGATCTTATATTCTTTGAGGGGCAGATCTCTGAACCTAATTTCTGCATTTTCCCATGTGAGAATTTCACGGGCGGCTTTCTCGCCCTGAATATCTCCGTATACAGCATTATAAAGTTCCCCATTTATAAAATAAAAGAAACCTTTTTGTTCGCGGCCTTCCTGGTATATTTCAAGAATACATGTCTTTTGTTCCATTTGGATAAGCTGCAGGAAACTACCAATGGATATGCTTTTAATAAAACCGCCTTTGGCAGATTCCTTTAGGCAGTCTTTTATCGCGGTAGCCAGAGTTTCCAACTCCACAGGCTTTTCCAAGAAAAACCTGAGGGATCCCAATGTCTTTAGCCTGTTCTTTATTATCGGAGTAGCATAAGCACTCATAACTATCGCAGGAATAGACGGGAAATTACTGCTCATGTAAGCCAGCAGTTCAAATCCATCCATTTGAGGCATGCTCAAATCGGTAACGACAAGCTCAATTTTTCTGGACTCCAGGGTATCAACGGCCACTTTTCCGTTTTCAGCGGTAAGGACATGGAAGTCTGAAGAGTATTTTTCCAGACCGTCGCCTACGCTCAGGATAAAATCCTCTTCGTCATCTACAATCAGAACATTTTTCATTTCGTGACAGCACCCTATGGAATAGAAAGCCTTGAAAAAATTTTATGTGAACTGCAAATATTTCTTACAATTTGTTATAATAGTTAAAAGTTATGGAAATTGTCAATGTGTATGGCATTTTCTGATTATTACAAGGGGGCTGCAAAGTTTTTTGATTTTGACTAAACTATAGATTTTTACAAGGAGGCAGAATTAAAACAGATTCATGTTCGAAAAATACCGACAAGTTGTACCGGAGTTCCTTCAATTCCAGAAAAGCCTGTGTCAACCGCTACCAACACACCTCAGGGTAAACCGATTAAAAATCGATCCGGGACATCTGGTAAGTTTAATGGAAGAAAAGGGGCTTAGTTTCAGAAGATCAAGTGATAAGAATAAAACCATGTATATTGCCCCCGGATTAGACTCGCCTGGTAATGTATTGGAATATTTTCTTGGATATTTACATCCACAGGCATTCACTTCCTGCTTGGCATCCATAGTGCTTTCGCCAAAAAAAAGTTCCTTTGTCCTTGATATGTGCGCCTCTCCGGGTGGTAAGACTTCGCACATGGCACAACTGATGGACAATACCGGTCTGATCATTGCTAACGATCTCTACCCAAGCAGACACAGTTCCCTGGGACATACCCTGGAAAGACTGGGGGTCTTAAACACTGTTATCACGGCGTACCAGGCACAGGAATTCCCCTTAAAGCAACATTTCGATTTTATCTTAGCCGATGTTCCATGTTCAGGCGAGGGGAAGTTTAGAAAGATAAGCGAGAACAGCGAATACAAAGAGACAAAGGCAAGGTTGGCACTCCCTGATTTGCAGAAAAAGATCATCCTCAGGGGGTTTGATCTCTTAAGGGAAGATGGGGTAATGCTCTATTCAACCTGTACATACAACCCGGGAGAAAACGAATCAGTCGTTGGTTTCTTATTGGAAAACAGGGAAGCGAAACTCCTTCCAATCAATGTGGGCTTTGATTATGACCCTGGAATAACTGAGTGGGGAGACAAAAAGTATGATAAAAGACTTGAAAGGGCTGCGAGATTTTACCCGCACCGATGCGATTCAGTGGGATTCTTCATGGCCAGAATTGGCAAGCGAGGATGAACGACGCTGTCTGTTCGGCTACCTCAAAGAACGGTTTGGAATTCCAGAGGATATTTTTAAAGAGTATTTGTTGTTCAGGCGCAAAAAGAGCTGGCAACTCATCAAGAACGTAAACCAGGTTACCTATGCCTCAATTCTCAAAGTTTCTAAGGTGGGAGTTAGGGCCTTTCAAAAGGTCGGCGCCTATGTGAGGCCCACAACAAGGATTATCCAGATCTTCGGCCACAAGGCCACAAAGGCAAAGTTTGAGATTGACGAAGAACAACTCGCGATACTGCTGTCAGGAGAAAAACTCTCTGTTGATCTTGGAATAGATAAGGGTTACGTAATTTTGACACTTAAAGACAACAGGATTTTGGGCCTCGGGTTTTTTGTTAACGGCAGTGTAAGTTCCCAGCTTTCTCACAAGGAACTAAGACAGGCAATGCTTATTTATTGATCTGTTCATGTTCTCCTTTTCCCTGCAATGCTGACAATCTTTGCAGTTAACAACGAACACATCAGGAGCAGCACATTCAGTATTAACGTATAGATCCAGCCAAAATAGAATACCATTACAGGAAACAGGAAAGGTTTTATGGCACGGTTTGAAAGAAAGTTCGCCAGATGAAAATCTGAGATATTTTTTTCCCGAAGACCCTTTAGGAGCGGGTACCATGCATAGACGGGGCCCATGGAAAGGATGCCGGCCAAAGATGAGAATGCAATTCCCTTAATCCCCTGAATCCGATCAAAAAAGCGCGATATTTTTTCATGTCCTGAAAACAAATTGAGCACAACCATGATAATAAACGCGATTAAAAGGGGAATGGATATCTGGAGCAGTATGCTTCTGCTTATTTTCAGTGCCGTAACCACCCGGGCCGATGAGATCGAAAAGAGAATTATGTAAAGCGTAAACACGCCTACTAGAAATATCCACAAAGGAATAATTTTCTTTATATGGTTGCTTTTTTTCATTCCAAGAGTCTCAGCATGTATACGGTAAAGAAGGCAACAGGTATGGCAAGAATAAAGGCCGCAAGGTTTCTTGATAAGGCAAACCGCAAGCCTAGAACGGATATTTCTGCCGGCAACTGTATTATCCCGACTGTAACCCATGTTACAATAAGCGCAGTTACCGCATACAGGCTGACATCCAGTTTTAGAAGGGCATTACCGATAACATAGCTGTTTATGGGATTTCCAGTAAAGAGGCTTCCAAAAAAGGCCCCGGTAATTGTGTCTGATAACTGCTTTCCCGAAAAGAGAGAAAAAAGTATTTCCTTTGAAACGAATGCCTGGAAAAGGCCGATTAGGAAAACGATCCCGATCATTACCGGTATTATGGAACCGAACTGCCTTACTGTTCGGTTTACTGAATGGAGCAGGGTTGTATTGCCTTTTGTTTTGCTTTCATAGTCAGGGGCTCCCAACTCCCCTCGTCTGTATCTCTCAACCACATCACGCACCTTGCCGCTTACAGAGGTGAAAACTTCGATATCATTCTCAAGAAGGGGTCTTGCAACATTGGGAGAGATATATCCTGCTATAATCACCTTGGCTTTTTTTTCAATGGCAATGGCAACGGATCCAATACCGGCACCGGTACCGGCATTGTCGAATGATACTGGGACCGCCTCAAAATTCAAGGTCCCAACATCAATTATAAGTAAATATGGCGAAAACCCCAGTCTGTGTTCCACCGCGGAATCCAGGTCGGGACCATTTGCTGCTATTGCTATTACCATCTGTATTTTTCCTGCATTATTAATGTATTTAAATTTATAGTTAATAT
>CAZENC010000203.1:0-5858 GCA_964513115.1 uncultured Desulfobacteraceae bacterium
ATCAATATTGATGTAACAATCAAATGTTTTACATGTCCCCGTTTCAGCTAAAATGCAAAATTGGATAGCCCCAGGGGAATACTTTCTGATTCCACCCCGATGGAAAAAAAGCCAAGAAAATTCCATGGGGCAGGCACGGTAAAGATTAACAGGATTGACCTGATTATAACTTTTTTGCCGCCCGCCGTTCCATCCTCCGCAGTAGCATGCTACGGAGGACGGGCGCTAAGGCTATCGCGTGGCAGGCAGACGCGCGCAGACAAAAAAATACATCACACCCGTTCCCCTTCGCCACATCTCAGGGTCACTCGAGACGCAGAGGACACAGAGAAAGCCTGGACAGGATCGACATGAGTATCGGGATTTTGATAGTGTCTCGCCTAACATCCCTGCCCCGCAGGGCTCGATCCCAAAGCTTGGGATCGAATATTGCAGGAGTCATGTACCAAAAAACAAATATCTTTGTTTTCTCTCTTCCTGCCTCCCGCAAGTTGTTCGGCGTAGGCTTCGTTCCAAGGTCTTGAAAAGAGTGCCATGCCGAGCCCTGGCATCAGAGAACCTTCCAGAAAGGCTGAAACATGATCTCGGTCTTATCCAGCTTCATCTTATCGCTCAAACTCAGGTTCACCACCCAGGCCTCCTCCGGCTGGTACTTTCTGAGGAAACTCCTCAAGGATCGGCCGATTTCCGGTCGCTTCAATTCCCTGTATTTGACTTCAACAGGTATGATTTTCCGGCCCAGGACCACGACAAAATCAACCTCGGCCTTATCCGTTGTCCTCCAGAAATGAATCTCCGCCGGGCTGAAACGGTATTTTTCCTGTAAAAAGGTACAGACGAGATTTTGAAATACAAAACCGGCATCCCGGGTCGGGCTCAGGTTGCCGAACAGCCCCAGGGCATAGTTTCTCAGACCCAGATCATAGAAATAGGCCACAGGGGATTTGGTGATCTCTTTCCGCACGTTTTTGAAATAGGGACTGATTCTTTGAATGATGAAGGTCTTCTCCGCATACCAGAGGTAGCTTTTCACGGTCTGCATGGAGATGCCCAGCGTGGAGGCAAGTTCAGAGACATTGATCAGCATCCCCGCCTGGCCTGCCAGGATCTTGATCAGGGAACTGAAGGCCTCTGTTTTTTCAACTCTTAACAGGTAGGAAATGTCCCTTTCGAGATAACTGCGATAGATTTCATCAATGATTCTGCTCTTCTCCTTCTGTTCCTCTTCCAGCACCACAAGCGGATAGCCGCCGAAGTTCATGTATTGATCCAACAACTCCCTCGTTCTGCCGACCTCTATGGTAAAGAAGTCCCGGAGGGAGTTCCTATAACGATACATCGTTTTGAAATGGACGAACTCCTCGAAAGACAGGGTGTTGAGCTGAAAGATACGCTTCCTTCCCACCAGGCTTTCATGGATCCGTTCTTTCAACTCGAGACTCCCCGAACCGGACACGATGAATTTGTAAGGAAGATTTAGGTCATATAGCCCTTTAAGAAAGAGTCCCGCATTTTCCTTACGTTGAACCTCATCGATGAAGACGTACCCTTTCTTCTTTCCCATCTCCAGTTGGATCTTCCTCAACAGGCTGCTCTGGGATGCAAAAAAGGGTTGGTCTGATTCAAAGTCAAGACTCAGGAACAGGGTGCGCTCTCCCTTATTGACAAGGTAGTCCCTGAGCATAAGCATCAAGGTGGTTTTGCCCGCCTGTCTAGGGCCCACAATGAGGCTGATCTCTTTCCTGGGAACATGATTTTTTAGGTCTGAAAACAGGTCGCGATCAATCATCATTTGATTTTAAACCGATAATATTATAAGTCAACATTAATAATTCTCGGAAAGCATGCTTTTCGTCTTGATCTTCCCCAGCCCAAATGACTAAAAGAGGGAAGCAGAGGTCACAGAGAATGCTTAGACAGGATTATCGGGATTAATATTGTGCCACAGACCCACCCCAGTGAAATGGTTTACATATTTCACGGGGCCCCGATAGCGGGATCTACGCTATGCTCCGACAGGCAGTCAGCCAATTCCTTGTTTTTATTCCTTTTGTTCCTCCGTCCTAAAGCACCGCTTCCTTGAAGGCATCCGCTCCTATCCTCTCAATGAAACGGGCCGTGCGTTCCTTTTTCTTGCCGTTGGCAGCGTAGTATTCAAGACATCGCCTGATGAGGGCAATGACCTCTTCCCTACTCAGGTCTTGAGCGATCACATCGCCTATGCGAGGACGGCCTCCGGCGTTGCCCCCGAAAATAAGGGTCCAGCCTTTCTTTTTTCCAAGCACTCCCACATCACGCACATAACTCTCGCCGCAGCATATGGGACAGCCGGACACACCGAATTTCACCTTGGCAGGAAGTTCCATTCCGATAAAAAGCTTTTCCAACTCCATTCCCATGCCCAGTGAATCCCGAACCCCGAACCGGCACACGGCCGTTCCGGGACATGCCTGCACATAGTGCACGCACAGTTCCGTGGCCCTTCCCACATCCATGCCGAGGTCTTTCCAGGCAGGGGCCAAGTGTTCCTCTTTGATTCCGACAAGGGCCATGCGCTGGCCGGAGGTTATCTTCAATACAGGGATCTCATACTTCTTGACCACCTGAGCAATTTGCTCAAGGACCTGCGGTGTCACAACTCCCACCGGTGTCCTGGGAACGATGGCATAGGTTTCCCTGTCCCTCTGCAAAATGGCTCCGTCAAGATGCTCACTCATAATAGACCTCCTTTCAAAAAAACACTGTCAGCTGTCAGCCTTATCAAATACCCTTTCTTTATCACACCCGCCGTTACATCCTCCGTAGCAGGCTACTGCGGAGGACGGGCGCCAAGGCTATGGCGGGCATGCGGAGAACTCAAAGAATGCCTGGACATGATTGACAGGATCCTCAGGATTGTTTTTAGCCGCAGACGTGCGCAGACTCAGGCCAGACAAATTCTTTGGTATCGGCGACCGCCTAACATCCCTGCCCTGCAGGGCTCGATCCCACAACCTGGGATCGAACATTGCAGAAGTCATGACCCAAAAAGCAAACCTATTTGTTTTTTGTCTTCCTGCCTCCTTGCAATCATGTTACGCAGCCATCCTTCCCTTTTACCTGCAAACCTGAGCGCATGCTCCTCCAGAGGCGGATAAACCCCTTGAGCTGGGACCCAAATGAGTTGCATTGTGCTCCATGGGAAGGCACCTGACATATAAAATAAGCAAGCTTTTTTAATGGTCAGGGTGCGGCCCCCTTACCTTAAATCTTGCAACATCTATTTGAACTCATCCAACAAAAATATTACTTCCACACCCGCACAGAATTAAATTTTATTTTTTGTGACCTAAAGAATTTCTCAGCGGGTTTCTTTTTAGAGAAAGGAATCACAACACAACCACTTGCAAGCTTTTGGCCACTCAGTTCTGCCAGAAGTCCGGGATAATTGTAACTCTCACGCACTCTGGGATAAAAAGCCCTATTGAACTTGGCCTTTTCTTTCTGATCAAGATTAACAAGGTCAAAGGTATAGACAAGAAACGGCTTGAGATGGAGCAATGCAGCGACATCTATGTCAAATGGTTCACGCAAATAAATTATTTTTCCCTCAAGAAAGAGGTTCTGCAAAAGGCCTGTATCAGTTTCAGCCAACTCATTTGTGGTCCTGATAACAGGCTGGATACTTCGTCCCAGATCAAGCGAGATAATGGCGTCTTGTAATTCATCAATAGTTTCTTTTTTTGAGGTAATCAGCATCAGATCAATATCAGACCTCGGGCCATAGTCTTCCCTTGCAAAACTACCGTAAAGGACTATTGCTTTTAAATCCTTAATGCTTGAGAGTCGAGCGACAATCTTTTTGTATATGCTTTTATTCTTCAATCTGTTCACCAAATCGTTTTTCAAAAAATTTCAAAATCTTATCCAGGTTTTCTATTGCTTTTTTTGCCCTGCCGCCATTTACGCCGTCGTAACCGAGATCACCATATGCAAACCACACTTTTTTCATGGCTGCGTTTATTTCTTTGGGGTATCTTTCTTGCGAGAACTGATGCCTTTCCAGATGATTTCCAAAATGCGTGTTTTCTTTGGCTGCATCGGCCTCAATAAGCTGCTCAACGACCTTAGTGGCAATATCTCCAACTTACAGTATGTTGTTCCATTTCAAAGGCGGTTCTTACTGCTTTGAGCTTTTCCCTTGCCATGCGGATGTGTTTTTCATGTTCACCCATTTATATTTACCCGCCTTTAATTATGATAACGAAAAATATCAATAAAAGCAAGTTTTTCGTTATGATATTGAAATTGATCTGCCGGAGGCAGACAACTTTCCATCCAGAAACAGTCGGCTTGAACCTTTATCTTTTCAGCAAAAAACCCACCCTGTATACTATCTATTGTCTCCATGCCTCCCGCAAATTGTCAGGCGCTCAACTTTTCTCAACCATCTATCTAAACTCTACTCCGATAGGTATTCAACTTTCAGCCTTGGAGAAGAGGGTCCAAGAAATCAATCCTGCTCAATTGGAGATAATCAGGTCATTTTGCCTTAATTAACGCCAACTAATCGGGAGATGATCCATAGTTTATTGATTTCAAGCAATGGCCCTTGTTTCGGCCATGAATGCCATTTGCCCTGCGGAATTTGCCGGGGGCGTGCGGCGCAGAGCTTCGGGTTTAGGGGTCAATTGAATGGCCTCCTCCGGGCAGGCCACTACGCACAGGCCACAACCTATGCACCGGTCCAGGTTGATCTCGGCCAATTCATCCTCATCCATTTCAATGGCCCCCATCTGGCATCTTTCCAGACAGGTTTCACAGCCGATGCATGCATCCTGGTCCACCTCAGCAAAATAGTTGGAAAAGACTATTTCCGCAGGTTTCGGGTGCCTCTTCAGGGAAGTCAGGACGCCGCAGCAGTCACCGCAGCAGTTACACATTCCTCCCGGATTCTGGGCCGTAGCCGGCTGGGTAACCAGACCGGCCTCCTGGGCCTCGGTCAGTATCTTTATGGCCTCATCCACCCCTACCTCGCGTCCCATACCCCGGTCCACATAGTACTGGGCCATGGACCCGAACATAAAACAGGCCTCAAGCGGCTTGTCGCATCCCTCGCCCACCAGCCGCTTCTGCTTTCTGCAGATGCAGTCGGTAACCACTATCTTGTCTGCCTTCCTGAGTATCGCGCTTGCGTCCTCGTAGGCGGCCACATTGTGCAGGACCTCTATTGTGCGTTGAACAGGGACCGTGCGCAAAAATGCGGTCGCGCCCGTGGTTATGGCGTTACGGAATCCCTCCTGCATGTATTTCTCAACAAGATCGGCCATACGGGGTTCCAGGTTTGCTACCTGAAACTCGAACAGGCCGTGTACAAAAGGAATTGCCCCGTATTTGATCATATTCCCCTTCTTTAAACGAAAAAGGAGCCCCCTTTTGTACATGTCGCTCAGTTGTGCGGCAATTTCATCGGACTGCCCGCCTATACGACGAGCCACATCTTCCGGCGTCTCGAGCTTCTGCGTGAGATTCAAGAACATCCCGGCATCTTCTTCAGTGAAAAGCTCTTTCAGGATCTCAAGCTCAATACCGGAATCCGTGGCCGGAAAACCCAGCGAATACCCATCCAGACGTTTCTGTAATTCCCTAAAAATATCATCCGTCATTTTATCCTCCATATTAAATGAGCTTTCAGCCCCGGTGAAATGGTTTTCAATTTCACTGGGCAGGCATTTAGCTATCAGCATTCAGCTAACAAAGAAGGGGGACGCCTTTTCGTTTTCAAGTTCCGGGTTGCAAGGTTCATTTCACAAGGCTTCTGCGGCAAAAACCCACCATCACACCCCGCATACCGCTTATCTCGTCAAGCCGAAGCCCCC
>CAZENC010000204.1:0-5825 GCA_964513115.1 uncultured Desulfobacteraceae bacterium
TTTCCCGAGGATTCGCATTGAAGGGGTTTATCCTTTCCCATTACTGCGGCGGCGGCTTCAAGTATAATCTTGCCGGAGCGGTAATTCCTCGAAAGTACTATTTCCCTTGCCCCGGGAAAATCCTCCTTAAACCTGTGAAAATTTTTCACGTCAGCACCACGAAACCCATAGATGGCCTGATCGGGGTCTCCAATCGCGCATATTATTCCCGAATAAGCTTGAATAAGCGTTTTTAGGAGTTCTACCTGAACATTATTTGTATCCTGGTACTCATCCACAAAGACCCGGGGGGACCTCTTGCAATATTTCATGGGGATTTCGGGACAATTTCGAAAGAGCCTCAAGGTTTCAACTTCCAGATCGTCAAGGTCCAGCATGCCCAAATCTCTCAACCTGCGCTGGTATTTTTCAAACAAAGGATGCAGATCCTGATCGAAACCCTTGCCATCAAATCCCGGTAAAGACGCTTTTTTCATATCCGGCAGGGCCTTCTGAAACCTCCTGGCCAGGCGTTTACCTCCCTTCGATCCGTAAAGTATTTCCTTTGCAATATTTTCTGCATCCACCTCCGAGCAAAGTGTAAAGTCAATAGGAAGGTCGGTTTTTTCTTTCTCGTTTCTAAGGATGTCCAGACAAAAGCCGTGAAAGGTCGAAACTTGAACCTTCCTGTCTCCCGATTCTTCAACCAATGTTAGAATCCTTTTTTCCATTTCCCTTGCTGCTTTTCTCGTAAACGTAAGTGCCAGTATCTGTTCCGGCTCTGAAAGGCCTGAACGTATCAGGTATGCAATTCTATTGGTCAGGGTCATGGTTTTGCCCGTACCGGGACCGGCAACAACCAGCAGATGTCCACCATCGTGCAGCACGGCCGCTTCTTGTTCCAGGTTCAGGTGGCTGAAGATCGGGTCTATCTGTAAAACAGGCTCTTTAACGATCGGCGTTTTCGGTTTTGCCGCAGCCTTTTTGCTGACGGACGGCAATTTTTTTCGGACAGAGTTTTTATCCCTAGAAGGGGCAAAAAGAGCCATTTGCCCGGCGATGGCCTGCATTTCCGCTTCAGCAAACAAATGTATGGTTCCGTACTCTCCGTCATAGCCTTCCTCCCGGATCACTTGATTCCGGCGCATTCTTTCTATGGCCTCGGTAAGAACAGGCCCTCCTGCCCGCTCAATATCGCCGGCAGCAATATCCATCAGGATCTGAAGCTCCGGCCCGAGCTCAACGAGCAGCTGTTCGTAATGTGACATGACCTTTTTTGTTAATGGGCCGCATCTTAAAAGTTCGGACAGGACCTCTTGCAACGGAATCAGGCTGAAAAAATCCTTTGTGAGCACGGGGGTGTCACGGTCAGCAAGTTCGAGTACCCGGTGCAGGACCCCTATGGTCAAAGGCTTTCCACATACAGGGCAAATTCCTTTATGCTTTCTGGTTTCTTGTGGTCGAAGCCTGGTATCGCATTTCCGATGACCGTCAAGGTGATATTTCCCCTCTTCCGGGTAGAATTCCACGGTTCCCAGAAAGCCCTCGCCAACAGTCATAGCCCGGACCATTTCGTCATAATCCATATTCGTGTCAAAGATATTGGCCTCACGCCCAAGCTTTGCGGGGGAATGTGCATCGGAATTTGAAACCAGGACATAATCGTCAATTGCCGAAAGGAGCCGGTTCATGGACGGATCGGAAGAGAGCCCCGTTTCCAACGCATATATGTGATCCGTAAGGTCTTCAAAACATTCTTCAAGTGTGTCAAAGCCGGACTTGGATCCAAACACGGAAAACCAGGGAGTCCATACATGGGCCGGAATAAAAAAGGCCCTGTCGCTTATCTCAAGCGTAATTTCAAGCAAGTCTCTGGAATCCAGACCCAGGATCGGCCTGCCATCAGAGGTAATATTCCCAATTCGATCCAATCGCTCATTCAGCTTTATAACAGATGACATGTCCGGCATAAGGATAAGGTTGTGGACCTTTCGTGTCTTGCCGTTTTTCTTGTAAATACAGCTTATCTCTCCCGAGAACAAAAAACGCGCTGGGCCCGGACAGGAATGGGGGACCTGGGAATCTACCATTTCCTGAAGATCAGGCCTCAGCCTGTACAGCCCTTCTTCCGCCTCGATCAATTTTTCCTGGAGTTCCGACACCCAACCGGGATGAGTAAAATCACCCGTGCCTATGACCGCTATCCCTTTTTTCTGTGCCCAAAGGCAGAGGTGCTCAGGATCGAGGCCCTTGGACGTGGCCCGGGAAAAGTGGGAGTGGATATGTAGATCAGCGATAAATTTCATGGCCTTTAAGAAACTACATCAAGAAAATTGTGTCAACCTTGATCCTGAACTGAGCCCCGGAGGAAACTATTATACTTTGCCCGATAAGGCCGCTTGACCTGCCCGTAGCCCGACACAGTTTCTTAACATAAATAGGCCAGGAAAGACTGCCTATGCATTTCACGCGGAAAGGGCCGGCCCTACAATACGCTTGGTTTTTTCACAGGGCTTGCGTGCTACAAAATATCAAAAAAATATCTACATATTGAATTTGAGGATTGACATACCTCAACATATTGTGCTAAGTTATTTTGTCGTTATCGACGGTATTGGCTCTTTCCGAGTTCGACATTTAATTACGTGTGTTTTAAGTGTCTTGCGCAAAAACTTCAAAAAACCACTCATCGAAAATTTTTCATATTTGGTTCAAACTTAATATTTAGAGGTCGCATGGATGTTTGAGAATATCAAAAAACGTGACGGTAGGGTTTTGGAGTTTGATTCGTCAAAGATTAAATCGGCCATACTAAAGGCAGGAAATGCAACCGGCGAGTTTGAAGAAAGAGAAGCAAAAAAACTCACACTCCGAGTCCTGACCCTGGCACACGATTTGCGTCTTGGGTCGATTCCCGAGGTAGAAGAGATTCAGGACATTGTTGAAAGGATATTGCTCAACTCTCCATACTACAAATCTGCCAAGGCATATATCATTTACCGGGAACAGCACGCCCAGATAAGGGCCATTGCAACCAAGGCAAGTGTTGACCTAGTTGAAAACTACATCAGGAAGTTGGACTGGAAAATCAGTGAGAACAGCAATATGCGGTATTCCCTTCAGGGTCTTAACAACTACATTTCATCGGATATAACCTCTGAATACTGGCTTAATCGTATCTACCCCCCCCCAATCAGACGTGCGCACAAAAGTGGGGATTTTCATATACACGATCTCAGTCTGCTTTCTGTTTACTGTGTTGGATGGGATTTGAAAGATCTTCTGAGGCAGGGTTTCAAGGGAGTAGAAGGAAAAGTGGAAAGCGCTCCACCAAGACATCTTAGATCGGCTTTGGGGCAGATCGTCAATTTTTTCTATACTTTGCAGGGTGAGGCGGCAGGCGCCCAGGCCATTTCAAATTTTGATACACTCCTAGCCCCCTTTGTCCGGTATGACAACCTGTCTGACAAAGATGTAAAACAGGCCCTCCAGGAATTTGTTTTCAATATAAATATCCCAACGCGCGTCGGCTTTCAGACCCCCTTTACTAATATCACTATGGATCTTCACGTACCTGCAACTCTTAAAGACCAGCCTGTGATCATAGGTGGCAGCGAAAGTGACGAGACATATTCCGACTTTCAGTTGGAAATGGATATGATAAACAGGGCATTTGCCGATGTCATGATGGAAGGAGACGTAAAGGGACGGGTTTTTACGTTTCCCATACCAACATACAATATCACGGCTGACTTTGACTGGGATAATCCAAATCTTGAAACGCTATGGAAGATGACCGGCAAGTACGGGATACCCTACTTTTCAAATTTTGTAAATTCCGACATGTCGCCAGAAGATGCCCGATCCATGTGCTGCCGCCTGCGCCTCGATAACAGAGAGCTGCTTAAGAGGGGAGGAGGTCTTTTTGGGGCCAATCCCCTTACCGGGTCAATCGGAGTCGTCACCATTAACCTTCCGAGAATCGGGTATCTTTCCGAAAACGAGGATGACTTTTTTGGTCGCTTAAAAGAAATGATGCTTCTGGCAAAGGAGAGCCTGTCCATAAAGCGAAAAGTTCTCGAAAAATTCACGGATAAGAATCTCTATCCTTACTCAAAGTTTTACTTAAGGGAAATAAAACAGGGAAGTGGTCTTTACTGGAAGAACCATTTCTCAACCATTGGAATCATTGGCATGAACGAGGCGTGCCTGAATTTTTTGGGAACCGATATTGGCAGTGAGACCGGTCAAATGTTCTCACTTAAGGCCCTTGACTTTATGCGCGAAATGATTTCCGAAATACAGGAAGAAACAGGTGATATCTTCAATCTGGAGGCAACACCGGCGGAAGGCGCATCATACCGTCTTTCCATGATTGACAAAAAGGTATTTCCCCGGATCCTTTGTGCCAACGAAGACGGATGTCAAAATGGGGGCGAGCCCTTCTATACCAACTCCACACAACTCCCTGTAAATTTCACAGACGATATTTTCGAGACACTCATGCTACAGGATCAATTACAGACAAAATACACAGGCGGAACAGTCTTACACATTTATCTGGGCGAGGAAGTAAGCGACATAGAGACCGTAAAAGGCCTAATCAAAAAAATAGTAACCAATTTTCGCCTGCCTTATTTAACGCTTTCACCAACCTTCAGCGTGTGCCCTTCACACGGTTACTTGAGTGGTGAACAGCAAAAGTGCCCTATTTGTGATGAAGAAACCGAGGTTTATTCAAGGGTTGTTGGCTACCTGAGACCTACAAAGCAGTGGAATAACGGCAAGCAGGCCGAGTTTGGTTTGAGAAAGACATTTAAAGTGGCGTAGCATAAGGATTGACAAATAGGGGTCGAAATCATGGTTTTGGGCGGATTGCAGAAGAATTCATTTATTGATTATCCGGGGAAAATATGCAGTGTGCTCTTCCTTTCAGGATGCAACTTTGACTGCCCATATTGCCACAATCCGGCCTTGGTAAAGGACAGGCCGGTAATATCTCCTCCGGTCGATACGGAGACGGTTTATGAATTCCTTGAAAGTCACAGGGTTTTTTTGGACGGTGTGGTTATTTCCGGTGGTGAGCCTACTCTTCACAGAGACATTGCTGACCTTTGCGAAAGGATCAAGCAAATGGGTTACAGAGTAAAACTCGATACAAACGGCAGCAGGCCGCAGGTAATAAAAATGCTCACCCATGAAGGGCTTGTGGATTATATTGCAATGGACATAAAAACAGATCCTTTTAAGTATTCTCCCATAACAAAAGAGGACAGTACTCCAGAGCGAATACTCTCAAGCATCGAAATCATCATGGAAGCACATCTCCCGCACGAATTTAAGACAACATGCATAAAACCTTTAGTGGATGAGTCAGTTATTGAAAATATTGCTCGCCTAATTAAAGGTTCAGATCTCTATGCCTTGCAGCGATTTCGTAAAACTGAGGTGTTGCATCCGGAGTTTTTTGAGGAAAACGAATACAGGATTGAAGAGGATGAACTTCTGCATCTGAAATCCGTAGCAGAGCCATGGGTTAAAAGGTGCATCATCCGATGACAGGCATGAATATATAGTCTGAATTATGAAAAAAATTAGGTGGAGCCCTTCAAGCAAGGACACTTGAAGGGCTTTTTCACTAAAAGAAGGGCCTTTCCTGGAAAAAATCTAAAACCCAATGTTTATAACGGGAAGAAATGTGAGCGGTTCACCGCTCATGTTAAAGTTTAGCACACCGATTTGCAAGCCGTGCAGGGAACGTGTCCAATTGATTGCCCCAAACTGGAACCCTCTCATTTTCTCGGAATGATTGTAAAATCCTGTTTGAAGCCCAACATTTTGTCCGC
>CAZENC010000205.1:0-5823 GCA_964513115.1 uncultured Desulfobacteraceae bacterium
AATACCTTATTTTTTGGTTTTCCCGAATTTATGTATAGCTGTATAATCCCTAAATTCCTAAAATTTTTAGAATACCTCAGGTAGTCATAAAAATCCAGTTTTGATAAATTTTCAGATATCCATCCATAAGGTGAAAATATCATCCATCTTAAAAACCTTTGATATGTCTGACTGATCCGCTCTTGGCCCTGATTGCAGCAGATACATGCCACCCTTGTCCATATAGAGGTATTCCTCAGAAGGGAGAAGCTGAAAATTCGAATAGTCCAGGTGGTTATCGACTGGTGGTGCGGTGATTTTTATGATGCCCGGAAGAGCGCTTCCCCTTTTTTTAACGCCATCTCCCCTTAAACTCTTTCCAGTAACGGATCATGCAAACGAAGAGTGATGAGATTAGCGAAAGTATCAAAGCTGAGGCGTAGATTATGCATTTCCTTATCCAGTGGGTAAGAGTTATTGTGTGTTTATTCGATAGGTCTGATTTCCTCGATTTAAATCTGGTGCTTTTTTTGTAGCCCTTTCCGGGATGGTCAGTTTCCGCTGCCATATTCTCACTACCCCACCTTTTACTTTCATACTGTACGCGGTTTCCGGTCCTACAATCATAGAGTGAAAGCTTGGAGTAATATTTTGTTTCATCCCATTTTGGCAGCTGCTGTAAATTCGAAAGAGATTTTCTTCTGGTCAAGTTTGATTGCTCATTTTTCCTTGATCCAATGAATAAGATGTCTTCCAAAATAATGGCCATACCACTCCCGATGGTGTTCGGACCTGCATATGTTTTCCAAACAACTTGCCCATTTTTTTTGATGATTTCATATCTTTGAAGGCTGAAGGCAACCTTCCCTATCTCCCTCCTGCTGGAGATATTATTCAAGCGCTGATCAGGTTTTTTCGAAAAACCCCCGCCTCCTTCATCGCTACCCCGATCGAACGTCCACAGCAGCATTTCTTTTTTCGCAACTCTTTTGCCGGTTTTGCAATGGTATACCTCAAGACCTTTGCAATAATATTTGGTTTTTAACCATGCGGGGTATGGTTTAAGATGATCAAGAAATTCTCTTTTTAGAAACCCGGAATATTTATTCTCTACCGGACCAATAAACAGAATCATCCCTTTCTTAAAGCACCGTCCCTCCTGGTGCGCAGCTAACCCGAAATGGGCCTCCCATCTTAACTCGCTGGTATTGGATTCAATGATTTTGTACTCGCCCAACTTGTAAATAGCTGTTTTCATTTCCTGCATTTCAGCCTGTCCTTTTTCCTACCTTCTTTTCCCATCTTTGATCGCTGTTTGTCACCCTTACCCCTACGGCGGAAAGCCATCGCTTTAAATAAATTTCTCCATTCGGTTTATCTTGGCATCGTAACATCATCGTCGTCATAGATCCCCTTTTCCGCTGTTTTGTGACAGCCTAAGCAGTTGGATGGCGATCCTATGGACTGTCGGTTAAACATATCAGGCTGAATTTCATGGTGCTCTCTCTTAATATAGGGAACATGGGTTATTCTTAACGGTGTTTGATGTCCCAGGCTTCTCATAATCTTTGCAGATAGTTTGGCAGATGAATACTCTGCTGCATTTGCCTTAAGATATTCACCTATTATCTTTTTTGACTCCGGATCAAGTTCTATGTCCTCACCAAAATGGTCTGGAAGTCTATCAAGAATTTTATCCCATGACCCTGAGGGTAATAATCCCGGTTGATATGTGAAATGACAAGCACCGCAATTTTCTGTGTACGTTGGATTATTCACTATCTGCAGATAGCGGTTACCGTTATGTTCAGAGTGCCTTCGCTCCCTTTCTTGATGCCGCCTCCTTTCCTTATATTCATCATGATCAGCTAAGGCGGTGTAAAAGATCCCATTTACCAGCAGCAAAAGCGCCACGAAGAAGGAGATAAGACTTTTTATCTTCATCATAAAACCCTCCTTTAAGTATCATAGAAAATCCAATTTCATCCCGGCTACATGCCGTGCATCATCTTCCTCTCTTGAATCGATTCGGTTTTTCAGGGGATGATATTCTGTTGTTACAGGGATGTAATGTAACAATGAGAGGGTTAAATCAGTAGGGAGAGGTTCTTCAGGTATATCGGTAAGGATGGAACTGCTGCATAGGCATAAGAAGAGCAAAAATATTCAAAAGCAGGGTTGATGGAAGGATAACCAATTAAAAAAGATGTAGTGCATGTTGTATCAAAGGGCTTGACATCACCAGTTGGATAGGAGGCGTATGCCGTCTTAAGCGTTTGGCCTTCTTCGATATTGCAGCTTTTACAGTTGGCTACAGAACAACGCTTATGAAAAGGGGAATTTTTTCTTGCCTCTGATCTATCCCCAAAGCAAGGCGAGCAGGACTGTCCGCAGAAGCAGACCTCAACCATTACACCTTTTGAAAGGATGCCCAAGATAAGAACTAAGGGGATCAATACGCTGAATATCCTTCGTCTCATAAGGATTACCTGTAAATTGGTCATTTCTAAGCTTTCGGAACTCTATATGAAAAAATATTATTTGAATCTACCATTAGCGTCAAGAATATTTTCTTCGCCTCTTTAAAACTGATTCTGCCGGAGCAGGTAAGCGTGCTGTTATTATTGGGAGTCTTCACAAGTGTAGCTCAGTTTGCAGTATGGTTTTGGCCAGTCAAATCATTCCGGGGATTCACAGCTTCCGAGTATAGGGAGCCATCATCAATGTAATGGGGTCACTTCTACGATTGACTATTGCAAAAAGATAGTGACGCTCCCAAATTTCTAAAATTCATGATTTCAAACAAAACCCACAACAGAAACTAATAGTCCCGGATATCTCATCAAAACCTCAAAATATCATCCACTTCAAAAATCTTTGATAAGTCTGACTTCACTCTTGGTCCTGATTACAGCAGATACCAGTTTGGTTAGGTTTTTGTCACGATGAATTCATGAGAAATCCGGATTATATGTGAGAGCAGGATGAGATCCTATTAAGCTGTAATGGTGACAAGATCTCTGATAAATCAAAACCAATTATAAAGTAGATACCCACGGGCTTACGCCCGTGGTCCTAAGCGTGAATTTTGATAGGCTCTTCACAAAGGGATCAGGCCAAGGCTGAGTATGTCATTCTCTATGTTTGCTCACTCTCCCTCAGGAATCAAGGCTGCCGCCTTTGCTAATTCTTTGCATTGATCCATATCCCATTCCGCGATGATAGCCCGTTTGTGCGTCCGGGAAGGACCACCGCCGAGGACCACAGACCCAAGATGCCAACCAGCAAATTCAGATGCAGCCAGGTCTGCGACGAGCTCGAAGGCACGCAATCTGTTTTCTGTCGGCACACCTTCCCTACCTTTGTAATATTTTTCGATGTACCCACTCGTCTCTGGATTCAGATAGTCCTTTTCCGATACCTTCGTTGTCGCTAGACCTCCAGCGCATTCTATCATGCTCCCTTGTTCCTCCCCCAGCTTTTTCGACATGTAAACCCTGCCGCTCAATGCCGGCCCATCCTTTGGAAAGTATATCCCCGATTCATGCTTCCAGGCGTGCATCGCAGATGAAAACGAACA
Source organism: uncultured Desulfobacteraceae bacterium (assembly GCA_964513115.1). Lineage (GTDB taxonomy): Bacteria > Desulfobacterota > DSM-4660 > Desulfatiglandales > Desulfatiglandaceae > JAFDHL01. The sequence continues at coordinate 3,560 of CAZENC010000205.1, forward strand.
AGCCTGCAGGATATGATATTGCATCACCATTTCGGTGAGGGTATCCTGAATAACCTCTGAGTGTTCAAGCCCGTTATATTCGGCCATCAATGCTGTGGCGCCAATGGCAAGCTTTAAAAGAGCCGGGCGACACATACACTTATGCATAACGCGATAGCTATGGCGCAGCAGCGACATTTGGCGGTTAAACTCAATCTCACCACACATGTAAACATTTTCCCAAGGCACAAACACGTCTTCAAAAATCACCATCCCTTCAATATGCCCGCCATACCTTCTGCTGTATGGATATTCAAATTCTCTTGGCTCTAAGGAAAAATGCGGACTCGTGCATAAAATAGTTATTCCAGGGGCGTCAATAGGGGTCGTAAAAGCTACAGCAAAATCCTTTTCCTCCTCCGTCCCCCCTGTAGAACCACGAACAGAGAGCAAATTGGCATACGCCGCAGCCGTGGTATGGGGTTTTGCACCCCGCACCAGAATACCATCGCCCCTCTTCTTGACCACTCGCAGATTCATATCCAGATCCTTCTGTTGACCCGGAGCAAACCTTCGGTCTCCCTTGCAGTCCACTGAGGCAGAGGAGACTACCAGGTCTTCCTTCTGTATTCTTTTCGTCAGTTCAATGGCTCTATCATGGTACTCCGAGTGATATTTCTGGTCGATATCAAACGTGGTAGCCCATAATGAATTAACAGTGTTAAAACCGAAGCATCTATAACCACATGGGATCATAAAATCCTCGTGGGTCTGGTATAGTTTGACATGCTCAACGAGTTCCTCCGGGCCTCCTGCCAGCTGATTGTAAGAGCTAATCGGCTCGTTCACAACATCGATGGTCGGATTAATGATTTGTGCCCTGTCTCGGTATTTGGGATCGTTCTCTATATCGTAGGTAGTGGCAAGGAGATTGATCCCCACCTGAAATGCAGGGTGATCAACCACGTTTTCGATTCGCTCACCCGCCATATAAACTCTAGGTTTCTGTCTTCTCAAGCTTTCCATGTATTCTTCCCGAGTACGTATTCCCATATACCCACCTCCCTATTATCATTGCATCCAGTTGAGTTAATAAAAACTCGCTTTTTCATGGGACGAGTATAGGTATTTTGGCCTTGTTTTTCAAGGATCAAACAGTCTCATTATGTTGTGGTCGTTGATTTTGGCGTAAAAATGAATGGATGGGGTTGAGGGATTAAGAGGTAAATAAGGACGACTAAGAAGGTTTTGGCCTTGAAATCCTGAGATAACCAATACATCTCTCTGTTGAAAATTTAGATTATAAGAAATCCATCCAAAAGGTTAAAATATCACCCACCTTGAAAATCTTTGATATGTCTGACTGACCCACCCTTGGCCGTGATTGCAGCTAATACCAACCATCTTGGGCAGATTTTTGTCATGAATTAATGAAAAATACGGATGATATATGAGGCCAGGAGAAATTCTATTTGGCTGTAAAGGTGGCAAGATATGTGCAACCGAACTGTGTTTGACTAGACCACAAGATCTTGAACTTGAGCCTTTTTTCTTGTATAGTGGAAATTATCAATCTCACCCAGCACATTACCTAATCCTGATATCACTTCACATTGTGGCAAGCATGTGGTGTGCTGTTTGGATTCTGATGAGATAAAGAATATCATTAGTATTGTAAAATTTACAGGGATTCAAGTATAATTCAAGAATGCATGAATCCTAAGTATAGCAAAACTTTTCACGTAGTATTTTGCGGCCTGAAGATTCGGAATGCCGGAATTATGGCGCATATTGTGCTTAGAGATTACAAAGCATTTAAGAGGAGTCAAGGATTTGAACCCAATTTTTATATCGACAATTCTCCGTAATCTTCTTAGCCTTAAACGCACATGCCCAGCGTGCAAAAGGGGCCAGATCGTTTCTTCAGCCCAAAAAGGAAAACCGGTGAAATGTAAATTCTGCGGTGCGACTATACCTATACCTGCACGATCAACCGATTGACATTTGATTTGTGAAAGGCCGACAAGGATCTATGTTTTATGGGGAGTCGTCTACCGTCCGTTTGACCAGTGTAGTAATGGCATTTTGATGAAAAAAAGTATCTTCAATGCAATTTGGTTGCAATAACTATCCATGCCGTTAGGAATCCTAATCAAATCCAGTGCAGCTTTAGGGCGAGCTTTTCTTGGGGCATCCCGTGACTTGGCACCCATCATCACGGTCATCGCTGTGTTTCAGGTTCTGGTCTTGCATCAACCCTTCCCAGAGCTTCTATCCATTTTAGC
>CAZENC010000206.1:0-5799 GCA_964513115.1 uncultured Desulfobacteraceae bacterium
CATCATCATGACAGTTATTTTGGGAACAGCCACTTACATGGTCAAGAAAATACAGATCGCTGATGAAAAGCGTGTTTTAACTCTCCATAATATCGAATACTCTCAGAAGATGGCTACTATCGGTCGACTGGCAGCGAGTGTAGCTCACGAAATCAATAATCCACTTGCGATCATCAATGAAAAGGCGGGTCTGATTCAAGATCTCTTTATCCTGAAGAAGAAGTATGCCAACGACAAGAAACTCTTAGGTCTTGCGAACTCAATCCTAAATTCAGTAGAGAGGGCAGGTACGATCACCAAGCGGCTATTGAGTTTTTCCCGGCATTTGGATGCCAGGATAGAGACTATTAACCTGAAACAAACCATTCAGGAAGTGTTAAGTTTTATGGGCAAGGAGGCTGAACTCAGGCCCATTGAAATAACATTGGAGGTGCCCGAAGACATCCCGCCATTTGAAAGCGATAGGGGGAAACTCCAGCAGATATTTCTTAATATCATCAATAATGCCTTTGCATCGGTAAATGACGGTGGGCATCTGGATATTAAGGCCCAACAGGAGGGCAAAAATTCTATTTCCATAACATTTACTGACGACGGCTGCGGTATTCCTAAAGAAGATATCAATCGCGTATTTGAGCCATTTTTCTCAACAAAAACAGGCCAGGGAGGAACCGGACTCGGGCTGTCCATCACATATAATCTTGTTCAAGAAATTAAGGGAAAGATCAGTGTTCAAAGCGAGTTGGGAAAGGGTACAAGCTTCATTGTACAGATTCCACTCAATATAAAAAACGGAGAAAAGAGTGAAAAAGATGCGAGTTTTATTAGTGGATGACGAGGAGGAACTTGTTTCCACCATGGCAGAGCGGCTGGCCCTAAGGGGGATTGACGCGGACTGGGTGACCAGCTGTGAGAATGCCCTGGAAAAACTAGAAACCAGGAAATATGATCTCGCTGTGTTGGATGTAAAGATCCCGAGAATAAGCGGGATTGAACTGGGGAAAAGACTTAAAGAAAAAGATCCCGAGATGAAGTTTATCTTTATGACCGGGCACGGATCAGATGATGATTTCAAAGCCGGATCGGCCGAGGCCGGACCTGGATATTATTTAGTGAAGCCGGTCGATATTGAATACCTCATTAGGAAGATGAATGAGGTTATCAAGAAGTAAGGAGGTTTCTGTGGGCTTTAATTGGGAAATCGTTGGCAAGGGCGGGATTCAATTTTTCGGGACAATATCCGCTTCAATTTCGCACGATATCAAAAATGTCCTGGCCGTACTCAATGAAAATGCAGGCCTAATAGAGGATCTTGTTCTGATGGCAGAGAAAGGAGCTTCCTTCAATCATGAACGTGTTAAATCCTTGGCCAGCTCGATCAAGAAGCAGATCCAGCGTGCGGATCGGATTGCAAAAAATATGAATAGATTTGCCCACAGCGTGGACGAATCCTTAAGCAACATCGATGTATGTGACACTTTAGAACTCATTGTGGCCCTCTCCGGCAGGCTTGCTGATATGCGAGGTGTGAAGTTAGAGCCTTTATACACCACAGAGCGGATACACATTACAACGAATCATTTCCTTTTAGAAAATCTTTTATGGCGCTGTCTGGATTTTGCTATTACCGCAGTAATGGAAGAAAAGACTGTGGGCATAATAGTGGAGAAAATAGAAAAGGGTGTCCAAATTAAATTTACAAAGCTCGAAGGCTTAATAGAAGGGCGGACGAATAGATTTCCGTCAGAACAGGAAAATGAGTTGATCAGGGCGCTTGAGGCCAAAATTGAAACTGATTCAAGAACTGGAATCATTATTTTGAAACTACCGGAGAAAATCGGCTCGTGAGCTGTCTTTTCCAAAGAAAAAACAAAACCATCTTCAAAGGAGTCTTGAACATGAAAACACGGATATTGCTAGTCGATGATGAGGAAGAATTTGTCCAGGCGCTATCTGAGCGTTTGAAAATTCGAGACTACGATGTCACCACGTCTCTCACTGGTGAGGATGCCATTGAAAAGGTAAAACATTATAACTTTGATGTGGTCATCCTTGACGTTCTTATGCCCCGCATGGATGGGATCGAGGCCCTAAAAAAAATTAAGAGAATAAAACCGTTAACCGAAGTGATTATGCTGACTGGAAACGCAACCGTAGAGACTGCAATTGAAGGGATGAAACTTGGAGCTAATGACTATCTTATGAAACCATGCGAGACTGAAGATCTTGTCTTGAAGATAAACAGGGCTTACGACAAAAAGACAGAGCACGAAGATCGTATAAGGGAAGCAAAAGTTAAAGAAATCATGTCTTCACCCAGAGCTGCCTTGAAAGAGTAAGAGGCGGCGCCACCATATTATAATTAAAGAAAGAATCGATTTTTTTGAATCGAGATCTCCTTTTGTGGGTCGGATTTAAAAAGAATAGTTCGTGAAAAAAGGCGAGAAGCGTAATGCATCATTCGAAAGTGGATATTATAAATGGCGATCAGGCACTGAAAGAATTAATCGCCGGCAACAAAAGATATGTGGCTTCAAGACAAAGGCATCCAAATCAGAGCCACCAGCGCCGGGCGGAGTTATCAAATGCCCAACAACCTTTTGCTGTTATATTAGGATGTGCAGATTCGCGAGTACCGCCTGAGGTGATCTTTGACTGTGGTCTGGGTGACCTCTTTGTTGTTCGCATCGCGGGCCATGTAATGAATGACATGGTTTTAGGGAGCATAGAATATGCAGCGAACCATTTGCATGCTCCTCTTATTATGGTGCTGGGCCATTCCAAATGTGGGTCGGTCCAAGCCGCTATAAGCGGCGTCGGTGGAGTCGGACATATTGCCTGTTTGACTGAAGCAATACAGCCGGCTTTACATGAAGCAGAAGAGCAGCCGGGCGATCTGGTCAATAATGCTGCCAGAGCCAATACAAAAATCGTTACAGGGCAGTTGAAATATTCGAAACCGGTTTTATACACGTTGGCCAGGGAGGGAAAGTTGAAAGTCGTTCCGGCATTCTACGATTTAGACACCGGCGTTGTGGAGATTCTTTCCGAGTGAAATAATGTGATTTAGCCTCTAATCAATTCCCAATGTTTCCTGATTGAAATACTTGCATTTTCAAATATTATTTTTCTCAATTTCTCTTTATAATTCTGCTGCGGGTCAGCAAGGGACGAGGACCTGTCTCTGTCACGTTTTTGCAATGGCCGGTTTCAGGAAGAGACTGAGAAGCAAGCAGGCAATACTCACTCCGGTCAGGATCAGGAAAACCAGCTGGTAACTAAGTGTGACATCGAAGATATGGCCGGCCAGCACCGGTCCGACGGCACCGCCAACCGTACCACTGAAGGCAACGATGCCAAAGAGTACACCATGGGAGCTAATGCCAAATAACCTGGCCACTATAGGGGAAATCACTGTAAAAAAGGCACCATGGGCAACTCCGTAGATAACGGCAAAAAGGTACAGCATCCACATTTCCTCGGCAACCTGAAGCCAAAGGAAGCTTAAAATCAGGAGTATGAAGCACATAATCAGCGATTTTTTGTTGCCGATTCTGTCGATTGCCATGCCGGTCGATAGCCGGCCTAACATGCTCACTCCGCCAATGGTGGATAAAACACCAGCCGCTTTGATCGTTCCCATGCCGATGTCGATGGCATGAGGTACAATGTGTACCATTATGGTCATCAGACAGTACCCCGCCAATAGACCGATAAGGCAAACCATCCAGAATTTCCCACTGCGGAGCGCTTCCTGAAGGGATAGGCCTATTTCGGATGAATCCAGTTGACCATCCGGAGGTTCCCTTCCTCCATCCGGCAACTGCCCCATTTGCCCCGGGTCTCGGCGCAGCAACAGCCCGGACCCGGTAACGAGTACCAGCACAACTATGCCGATAAAGACAGAGGCGAAGCGCCAGCCGTAATCAATGATGAATATGCCGGCCAGTAGCGGCATAACCAGCTGTCCGGCTCCGGTACCGACTTTTACGATCCCGGTCATCATGCCCCGACGCCAGACAAACCACCTGGCGATAGTTGTTAAGGAGATGACGTCCACGGAACTCAGTCCGATACCTGCCACCAGGCCGAAAAACAGGTACAGTTGCCAGACTGAATTGACCTGAGAGAGTGATAGGTAGGCGGAACCAAAAAGAACGCCGGTAACCGCCACAATTATTCGTGGTCCGAACTTATCGTTCAGATTCCCAGCCAGTATGCCCAGTAAACCCGAGAGGAGAAAGGCCATAGAGGAAGCACCTGAAATCGTGGCCCGGGACCAGCCGAATTCAGCCAGCAGCGGCTTGAAAAAGACACCGTAAGCTATAAGGCTGCCGATCCCAATTCCCTGAATAAGAAAGCAGGCCAGCACAATGATATAACCGTAAGGGACTTTGGGGGTTTTCTTATTGATCATACCTTAACCTATTAACCGTCACGGCCTTACCATGATCCGGATCGGATATTAGTGTAGAGGGTTTTTTGACCACTCACCTGAGGGGGTCGGGGGCTTAACATCGATCGTCCGGCCTAAGATTTCAAATACTTTGTCTAGGAAATGTTTCGTGGGCCGTGATTCACTCAGGGGTGAAAGATAATTCTTATCCCATATGAGCTTGATTTAGTCCAGACTCAATGGGTGGCAGCATAATGAGACGCAGCCTTTTTTAAAGGTGGCACGGGTCTATGCTGGCGTTGGCTGTGCCACAGATCACAATCTCTTTCTCCTAATGATAATCTGTGATTTTTATATCAAAAGCATCATTTTTCGACCAGAAGGAGGTAATTCTCCATTGATCATTATTTCATATCCTGAGAATTAAGTTTATATCGTCCAAAATTCAATAGCACAATTGCTTTTGAAAAAAAACTGTGACAATATCCCTGCTCAGCTTTAGTATTATTTTGGAGGACTTGTATTGAAGAAAAAGGGACCTTATGTAAAGCACATCTACTGGCTGACAAAGGATGAGGAAGAACGACTGAGGGACGAGCTTGCCGCCCGTAACATTAAGTTGAAGTCAGCCAAAGGGATCATGTGCACGCCCTTGGATGAAATAAACAAGATTACCAGCGTAGCACCTGATGTCTGGAATGAAACCTGCAATAGACAGGGGAGCTGGTACCGGACATCTGAGAAGAACGGATTGTACCTTATAGTAAGCTCGTTTGAATTGGAAGACCACAAGGACCAGAGGGAGGCTGTTATTACCGAATCGGATTTTGTACCCCCTCGTTTGGCTAATGAAAAGGAAAAAAGGGCGCTTATCGCAGACGACCAGCTTGAAAAGCGGCTTCCTGAAGATTGGCTGCACCCAGGTGACGTGGAAAAGAGAATTTATTTGAGATGGGCAAGGAGGCTCGGTTCGGATGTAAAGGACTACGACTTTTTATATCTTTCACACACGGCCAATCATGCCAACTTCATAAATCCTCAATTTTTCATTAGAGACGGTGATGAGATCATTCCCTATTCCATAGAGAAGAGCGCCCATCTCTGCTCCTGCTGTGTGGAGCTGTTTGGCGTTTTGGGGGGTGGATACAAAAAGAGACTGGTTGCGCCTTGCCCAGGCGCCACTATTTTTGCACGGCTGAAGCAGGATAGGTATTTACTGGTAAAAAAGGCCTAGGAGGCTGTCGGAAAAACCCCATCTACGGCGTTATCCTCATCCCTCGTCATTGCGGCGTACTTCTATGTACGCCTCATTCCTAGGGATTTCGGAAGCCTTGTATCTGGGGATTTTCCATCAGCCTCCGATAGAACCGGTTCCACGACAGGCTCTTAGGGTATTGTGGTTG
>CAZENC010000207.1:0-5797 GCA_964513115.1 uncultured Desulfobacteraceae bacterium
AGCTCTGGGGATTTTGCCATACCCTGCGACACGACGGTATTGACTACGGTGATTATATTGAACAGCTTACCTACCTGCTTTTTCTCAAGATGGCTGACGAAAAAGGTGTCAAGATCCCCAAAAAATATAACTGGGAAAGCCTGAAAAAAGAATCCGGTCAACCCCTATTGGATCATTATTCTGATGTATTGCGTAATTTGCGTAAAGAACCCGGTCTGTTGGGGGATATCTTTGCGCAATCCATGCCCCGGTTTAACAACCCTGTGAACCTCAAGCTGCTAATCAACATGATAGACAAGGAAGAATGGTCTGCCATGGATGTGGACGTAAAAGGCGCAGCCTTTGAAGGGCTCCTGGAAAAATCGGCAAGCGAGGGGAAAAAGGGGGCAGGGCAGTACTTCACACCCAGGGAGCTTATCAAATCCATCGTGCGGGTCATGAAGCCTGATCCCAGGCCTGACACAGAATTCACCGTCTGCGATCCCGCCTGCGGCACCGGCGGGTTTTTAATGTGCGCTTATGAGTGGCTCATGGAAGAGACTAAAGGCGCCCTTCCTATCAAGGAGATAAAGCGTATCCGCAAGAAAACCTATTTCGGCCAGGAACTTGTGCCCCGGCCCAGGAGACTGTCCCTGATGAACCTGTTTCTCCATGGTCTTGAGACCCATATCTATCTGGGTGATACTATCTACGAACCTGATCGCGGCACCAAATATAGCTGTGTCCTGACCAATCCGCCCTTCGGCACCAAGGGTGCGAATCAGGCACCCGTAAGAGACGATTTCACCATAGCCACCAGCAACAAGCAGCTCAATTTTGTACAGCACTGCGTGAACATCCTAAAACCGGGTGGTCGATGTGCAATCGTGCTACCCGATAACTGCCTGTTCGAGGGCAAGGCCGGAGAGGTCTTTGAGATCCTCATGCAGGACTGCAATGTTCACACCGTCCTGCGTCTTCCAAGGGGCACATTTACACCCTACAGCCAGGGTGTAAAGGCAAATGTGGTCTTCTTTCAGAAGGGATTGTCCACGGAAAACACCTGGATATTCGATGCGCGATCCAATGTGCCCGGTGTCACCAAGAAGGAAAGGCCCTTGACGCGAAAACACTTTGAAGAGTTCGAAAAGTGTTACGGCAAAAACCCCAACGGCCAGGGGAAGCGTAAGGATCTGGGCATGGAAGGTCGCTTCCGCAAGTTTCACATCAGCGAAATTAAGGAGCGGGAGTACAAACTGGATATCACCTGGCTAAGGGATGAATCTTTGGAAGATGCCAATGACCTGCCCGAACCCGAAGTGCTTGCGGCTGAAGCGATCACGGAGCTTGAGGCTGTGGTGGATGATTTGAGAGATATTTTGACTTTGGTTGAATTGAACGGAGAGTAATTTTGGAATTACCTGAAGCCTGGATAGATTGCCCGCTACATGAAATGGCAGACGTTTTCTTAGGCAAAACGCCTAAGAAAACACAATATAGATCAGAGGGGAATTACAAAGTTATAAAGTTTCGCGATTTGAGTTCAGGGGTTGTTCAGTTCAGTAATTCCAAAGATGGTTTCGTAGTAGAAGATGAAGATGTGTTATCAACTTTAAGGGAGGTCAAAAAATACGATGTTCTAATTACATCTGCTGCGCATTCTGGAGAAAACATTGGCAAGAAGACTGCTTTTGTCGAAGAATTACCAAAGGCTTATAAAAAAATATTTTTCACAGGTGAACTATTAAATATTCGAGCGTCATTTGATGGTTCTCTCTCCAAGTGGCTTTATTTTTATTTTATGTCCGAAGAAGGATTTAAGCAGATTCAAAAGGCTGTATATGGTGTCCATTTAACATCAGGTCGTGCACAAAATATGCGAGCAGTGCTTGCGCCATCACGGCAACTTGCCAATACTGTCGCCAAGCTTGAAAAACTGATGGCCAAGGTTGACCAATGCAAAGTGCGGCTGGAAAAAATCCCATCCATCCTTAAAAGCTTCCGACAATCGGTGCTTGCTGCTGCTTGTTCGGGGGAGTTGACAAAGGATTGGAGGGGAAAAAATCCTGATGCAGAAACGGGGCCTGAGCTTATAAAAAGAGTTCAAGCAGTTATTAAAAAGCAATACTTGCGTGAATGCGCTGACGCTTTTGAAAAAGATAAAAAGAAACCTAAGAAACCACGATTATTGGATTTGGAAAAAATTTATCCCAATGAAGATGTAAGCACTTGGGGAAAATTACTGATGGACTATGCTTTTTTACCGAATAACTTATTCGATGGACCATTTGGATCGAATCTTAAGACGTCAGACTATACAAATAATGGTGTAAGGGTAATTAGACTCGAAAATGTAGGTTTTCTTGACTTCATTGACGAGAAAAAAACTTTTATTAGCGAGAAGAAACATAAAGATCTCATTAGGCATACAGTTAAAGAAGGGGATATAATATTTGCTTCCTTTGTGTCAGATAATGTAAGGACTGTTGTTTTGCCAAAAATTGATAAAGCAATTGCAAAAGCGGATTGTTTTTGTCTAAGGCCGATCGATATCTTAATAAATCGAAAATATTTGATCTTCATTCTAAGTAGCCCACAATTTTATTCAAAAGTGGCTGAGATAATCCATGGCGCTACGAGACCAAGGATAAATACTAAACAACTTAAAAATATGTATATTCCATTGGCTCCTATTAAAGAACAACAAGAAATAGTCCGCCGAGTCGAATCCCTCTTTAAAATCGCCGACCAGGTCGAATCCCGCTACAAAAAGGCCAAATCGCATGTGGAAAAGCTCACCCAATCCATTTTAGCAAAGGCCTTCAGGGGAGAACTGGTCCTACAAGATCCCAATGATGAGCCTGCTTCGGAACTCCTTGAGAGAATAAAGGCCGAGAAGAAAAAGGTTGAATTTGATAAAAAGAACCGAAGAAAATCAACTAAACCTCGAAAATCTGTAACCAAAGTCTCACAACTCAAAAAGCGTAAAGCTTCATAATTTTATCAAATAAGATTGCATATTTTTGTTTACCTAATACGTTAATAAAATATTGACATTCCGGCAGAGAGTGGATATCCTTTTTAAAACCAAGAAATTTGAGAAACAATGCAACCGCTTTGACTTGTTGGTTCGTACGTATGGTCCCCACCGTGCAAAATTGATCCGGCGTCGGCTCGACGAACTCCGGGCTGCTAATTCTCTTGATGAAATTCGATACCTGCCCCAGGCACGCTGCCACGAACTGAAGGGAAAACATGCGGGCAAGCTTTCGGTTGATCTGGAGCACCCCTATCGCCTTCTATTTCGGCCCGCAAATGAACCGACACCCCAAAAAGCCGATGGAGGTTTAGATTGGGCAGGTGTCTCTGCTGTTGAAATCATTGAAGTGGAGGATACCCATGGGTAGACCTATTCAAAATCAATATATTCCGGACAGTGTGTCGCCTCCGGGTGAAACATTGCTGGAGACTATTGGAGCACTTGGAATGTCTCAGGCTGATTTGGCAGATCGAACAGGGCGTTCCAAGAAAATGATCAATGAAATTATAAAAGGCAAGGCCCCAATAACTCCCAAAATGTCCCTGGAACTGGAACGGGTTTTAGGTGTGCCGGCATCCTTCTGGAATAATCGGGAGCGTAATTACCGCGAAGCCCTAGCCCGGATTGAAGAGCAGAATCGCCTGCAGGCACAGGTGGAATGGCTTGATTCCTTCCCTGTCAATTCCATGGTGAAATGGGGATGGATCGCGAAATTTAAGGAGAAAGTACGCCAGCTTCAAGAGGTCCTGAAATTCTTTGGCATTGCCTCGCCGGATCAGTGGTCAACCGTCACTGAGAGTTTAGGTCGTCAAGTGGCCTTTAGAAAGTCAGAGGCATTTGAGGTTGATAATGGCGCTCTCATTGCCTGGCTGCGTAAAGGGGAACTTGATGCGAAACAAATTCATTGTGAAAAATACGATGAAAACGTATTTCGAGCTACGCTTAAGGCCATTCGGAACTTGACTGTCAAGCCCCCTGAAGTGTTTCAAAAGAAAATAAGTGAAATGTGTTCGGCCTGTGGCGTCGCGGTTGTCTTTGTGCCGGAGTTGCCAAAAACCAGGGTCAGTGGAGCGACCCGCTGGCTGACATCCAATAAGGCGCTGATTCAATTAAGCCTGCGATACAAATCAGATGACCATCTGTGGTTTTCCTTTTTCCATGAAGCCGGTCATATTATCAAACATGGGAAAAAGGATATATTCATTGAAGGCACATCGATGGGCATGGATGAAGAAAAAGAAGAGGAAGCAAACCGATTTGCGGCAGACTGTCTGATTCCACCTTCAAAGTACAAACGACTGGTAGAAAACAGCCCGTATTCAAAAGCAAAGATTAGTGCTTTTTCAAGACAGCTTGGTATCGCACCGGGAATTGTGGTGGGGCGCCTTCAGCATGACAAATACTTACCTGTCACACATTGCAATGATTTGAAAAAACGGTTTGAATGGGCGCGATCACAATAGTGCTATAATTCAACGCCGGAGGCATGTTTTACAATGTAATCCGAATAATCTTTCGTTGGAAGGGACATGAAAAAAATAAAAGACATGCCCATTCATGATCGACCAAGGGAGAAACTGCACCAGAAAGGGGCTGAAGCGCTTTCCGATCAGGAACTCATCGCCATACTTCTTGGTAGAGGCACAAAAGGGCACGATGTCATGGCCATGGCAAAGCAGGTTCTCAAGGTCCTTGATGCCACCAACTGCAACCCTACCATAAAGAATCTCCAGGAAATCGAAGGCATGGGCCCGGCAAAGGCGACCCTGATCAAATCCGCTATGGAATTTTCCCGCCGCCGAATTAAACCAGAAGGCCTGAAAATATCTTTCCCGCCTGATGTTCTCCCCCTAATCCGCCATTATGCAGACAGAAAGCAGGAGCATTTCATCTGTGTGTCGCTGAATGGCGCAAATGAGGTCATCACCAGCCGGGTCGTCTCGGTGGGTCTGGTCAACAAAACGCAGGTCCATCCCAGAGAGGTCTTCGCTGATCCCATCACAGATCGTGCTTCTGCTATTATCGTTGCCCATAATCATCCTGCTGGCAAATTAACTCCAAGTAGGGAAGATGAAGAAATTACTAAACGCTTAAAACAAGCAGGAGAAACCTTAGGGATCAAACTTTTAGATCATATTATCTTCAACCATAAAAGCTATTATAGTTACTTAGAAGATGGGGCGATATGAGCAAGGCTGAGGTCGCCCATTAAAGGGCTATTTAAGCGAAAAACATCTCTCCGAGTGAAACTCAAACCCAGCTCCGAATTCCTTAGCTGGCATAATGAAAATGTTTTTAGAGGGTAATTTTTTAGAAATAAGTGAGGTTACATAATGCCTATTCCCGATTACCAGACGATAATGTTGCCACTCCTGAGGTTTTCAGGAGATGAGCAGGTGCATAAAAAGCACGAGGCTGTAGAATACCTGGCTGATGAGTTCAAACTTACTGACGATGAGCGAAAAGAATTGCTACCAAGTGGCAAACAAGGTCTCTTCGATAATAGAGTAGCCTGGGCAAAAACATATCTTAAGCAAGCGGGATTGATTCATTCTCCAAAACGGGGGCTTTTTGTAATAACGGATCGTGGAAAACAGGTGCTTGCCGAGAAGTTGGAAAAAATTGATGTGAAATATCTTGAACGTTTTCCCGAATTTGAGGAGTTTCGAAAGAGAGGTAAGAAAAAGGAAAAAAAGGAGACAAAAACCCAAAAGACAGTAGATGAAACCAACCCAGAAGAATCCTTAGAAACTGCCTATCAAGAACTTCAAGACAATC
>CAZENC010000208.1:0-5790 GCA_964513115.1 uncultured Desulfobacteraceae bacterium
GCAATAATATATGGACATTTATGGTATTCAAAAGGTGATCATAGGAAAGGGGCGTAAATCTGAGACCGCGCCACTTGAATACTGATCCGTGCGCATCCGAACCCCCAATGGCGGCTACCTTCCGATCCCGGCTCAAGCTGTCCCAAAAGGAAAGGGTTTGTTCACTGGGGCCCTTCAACATCTGAGATTTGAACATTAGTAAAAACAGGCCGTGAACCGGGCTTTTGACACGCTCTTTCCACCTTGACGAATAATTCCATATACAGATCCCCGTAAAACCGGTTACTGAAAGATCGTTCCAAGTGTATGCAACCGATTTTTCGCTAAAAGGCATGCCTTTTTCAAAGGGGTGGGCCATAAAACCGAAGCCTCCCTGGGTCGCTACAAGATCAATGACCTCTTGAGGTGATAACGATCCACTCCTGACCATTTCCTTTAAATCATAGGCCAGATAGTGATGATATCTCCCGCCTATTTCCAGGCCTAAAAGCACCAGAACATCTTTGTAAAAACCCTCTTCCTCAAGGTGAAGGTCTTCCGTCATGTAGTCATGATCATTGAGGATAATAAAGTCAAGACCAACCCTTCTAGCGGATTGAGCTAGCCCTGAGACGGCCCCTACCCCATCCGAGTATGCGGAATGTATGTGCAGGTTGCCGACGTATTCAATGAATTCGGTCAAAATTAAATCCGATTGACTAAATGGTTGATAACGTTCAAAAGTGTTGGCATCAACATTGACTCTTCCATTTTTTTTGAGGCGGTGTGGGTTTCCGAAAGGCGTTATCTCAAAAAGAATACCACCGAACTTTGCCGTGGCCAAATATATGCGGTTTAGGCCACCTACTTAATGGGAGTTTGCAGGCTCGCTGGGAAACCGTATATATATTTGGCCACCCACTCCAGAAGGAATAGATAAAGCCTTGAGGAAATTGGCATCGCCGAAAAGGTGCTTGAAACCATCTTGCCATCACTTATGAACATTACAAAATGGTTAATTGGTGTCCATCCAGAAACAGTCTATTTCTGGATGGATCTTTCAGCGGTCAGCGACCGGCAGTCAGCCAATCCCTTGTTTTGCTGATAGCTGAATGCTTGCCCGCCGTCCTTATGGCGGGCTGATTGCTGATAGCGTGAATCTCACACATCTGAGTCGGGCCCTATCAAAACGCTAACTTGTTACCAAATTATGCAACTTGCCCATTCAAAACCATGACGGCATCATTCATATTCCCTCAAAGCCTTTAGGCCCATTTTCATGGGCCAGAATATGGCCACCATATTGATCAAAAAGGCAGCAAGAAAAGAGAGCGTTATTAGGGTCCAATGATATATGGTGACCGGAGTACCCCTCACATTGGAAATGAACAAAACATAAACGGGACCCGCCTCAAGCACGATAATCATACCGATAAAAAGCGAACTAACTATCATGAAAAGGACTCCGCCAAAACCGCTTGCTACTTGTGCGACATTCTGGCACGTGAAATTTGGATACAACGCCCCATACCCGATTCCAAGTGCAACAATTCCGAATACCATAAAAAACATGGTGCCGGATGAAAGCAACATCATAAACCTGCTTACTTCCAACAAATGATTTGTCAGCGTAATCAAGATCTCTGCGAGAACGAGCATGGGCAACAAGAATGAAAAATATTTTCCCCACAGGTATCTCTTAAGGCTCAGGGGAGACGAACGAACGATCCAGTAGGCTTCTCCCTCAGCACTTATGGCCGTAAATACAAAGCGGGCCGAAACCGCTGCAAGTACAAATCCTGCAAGGCCCATGTTTAGGAAAGCAAGTATGTTCTGCAGAAAATCCAGTCGTATGGGGCTCTTATCCAGAGGAAGCACGGTAAAATTGTAAACATACACAACTACCAGGGCAATAAGCAGCAGCAATTGAGACCACTGGGTATTGTCACGAAAAAATGTCCGGATGTCTTTGGATATGACTGCGCCCAAATCTCCTCCAAATAGTTTCGTGATAAATTTGGCGAAAAGGTCCAGTACCCTTCCACCCCCCGTACGTCTCTTCTTGGCCTCCTGCGATTTGGAAAAACCTTCAAAATATACTGCGCGGGCAACCCACACATTTATAACCACCAGTGCCGCTGCCGTGGTCCATGTGAGCGCTACTCCAAACAGAATGCCCCCTCTGGATCCTATCAAGCTCCCCCAGACGGTCTCAGTGATCCATTGTGTGGGAAGATAAGGGGATTGCGGTGCTTTCAGGGCATTCAAATATTGTGCGATAGTAAAAAAGGCCTCGGGATCAACCAGTCTCTCCGGCCTCATAAATCTAAAAAGCAGATAAAGAGCCCCCATCATCAAAACCGTCAGAAGCATTATGATGTCTCGCGTTCTCTGCGCGGGAAAAATGTGAACAAGGATCATGGTCAAAAGAATTCCTATTCCGGCGGCAATAATCACCATGGCCAGGTTCATATGAAGAACCGTAAAGTAAAAGACCGGTCCGGGTCGATACACATAAGCGTATGCCATAAAGACGGGTAGCCCGAATATGATGAGCATCCACGAGCTGTCCATCACCGTGAAAACAGCCCTGGAGACAAAGAGTTCCTCCACGTCCACGGGGGTGGAGTGGCACAGTTCGAGGTCCCCGGAAAGATAAAGGTTGGACAGGGCCGTTATGATATGACTGAAGACCAAAAGTGAGAAAAAGGTCAGGATAATCATGGAAAGGAGGTGGCGGGCCAGGACGTCTCCTATCATTTCAGCAGATTGAAAATATATCAGTACGCGGCAGGATACTGCGAACATGCCTGCGCAGAAAGCAAGACCCAGTCCGCTCATCAGAATTATTCTCTTTCTTTTCCCATTCTGTGAACGGACAAGCTGGTTTCTGAAACCCAAGAACCTAGGGCTAATTAGAAGATAAAGACCTTTCATGTGCGATCCTTTTCCCCTCGGTCAGTTTTAGGAAAATGTTTTCAAGATTGCCGTCCACACCTGCCTGACGTCTAAGGCCGTCCCCTGTTCCCTCGGCAATTATTTTACCTTCCTGTATTATTGCAACCTCATTGCAGACCTCTTCGGCCACTTGCAGAGAATGGGTAGACATGAAAATGGTCGTGCCCATGCGGGCCTGGTCCCTGAACATGTCCTTTACAAGCCTTGCACCTCTCGGATCAAGCCCCACCATGGGCTCATCCACAATAAGGACCTTAGGCCCATGAAGCAGGGCTGCACACATCACCAGCCGTTGCTTCATGCCATGCGAATAGCTTCCCACTAACTCTTGCTGCCAATGACTCAATTCGAAAATATCCAACAACTCAGAAATCTTTTTACGCAATGACGGTGAATTATCCAAACCGTAAAGGCCTGCAATAAATCGGAGGAACTCCAAGCCGCTGAGTTTTTCGTAAACAAACGGGCGATCCGGTATAAAGCCAACCCACCTTTTGACCTTGGAAGGCTCCCTCGCGAGATTCGTGCCGTTTATAATTATTTGACCCTCAGTTGGCGCAAGCACCCCGGCCATCATCTTGATGGTGGTGGTCTTCCCAGCACCGTTCGGCCCCAGAAAACCAAAAACCATACCCTTACCGACCTTAAGGTTAATCTTGTCGACGGCACGAAGCCCTTTGTAAACCTTTGTTAAATCACTAATTTTAATCATATCCATAATCAATAACCTTAAGCCCGATTTTTCCGATCAGGCCGATGATCTCAACCTGCCTACGCAATCCCCCTTCAACAAGCTTGATATGGGTGGCATCAACAGGCATTTGGTTAAGGGTCGCGTCCATGGATACCCATTCTCCCAGGTAACCCTCTGTCCAGGCATGATAATAAAACCCCCCACGTGCATATACAAGCCCCACGCACACTCTTGCAGGTATTCCGGAAGCCCTTAGCAATGCCGTGAGTAAAACGGAGTGCTCATTACAATCTCCGATCCTCTTGTTCAGAACCTCCAATGCCCCGGGAACAGTAAGAACCGGCTGCTTCCTCAAGTTTTTATAAACCCATGACTTAAGCCTTTTAGCCACCAAAATGGGATTTCTGGAGTTTCTTGCAATCTCCAGGGCCTTTTCTTTGATCTCTCTATGGTCGCTTTCAATGTTCAACTCAGGCTCAAGAAAAGACTTCATCTTTATAGAATCATCAGTATAAGGAAGAGAATATGTGGCCTTTAAAGGCACGTTTTCTTTAACAATTTCAAGTCTTCCAGAGCGGAATCTCTGCCTCTCCCTGTTAAGCATTTCTGTATCAAAGCGAATATCATTCAGACCTTCCACCTCAAGCTTGAGGTATGTCAGCCTGTTAGCCTTGGGTAACTGTCTTTTAAGGCCTATTGCGGCCAGTTCATAGAAATCATCTCCCCCACCGCCATCGATATCCTTACTTGCCCTGCCAACACTTGACTTGACCAGAGTAAGCCCCATAAAGCCGGCTTGTTTAAGAACATCGCCCCTTTCATCAAGCCAGAATGTCATACCCTGGCCCAGCATTTCACCTGTTAAACGAATAGCTTTGTATTCTATTCGATTAATCACAAGGGTCTCTTTCCCCTCCACTTTAAGGACCATATTCTTTTGCGCCATTGTGGATGGATCGAAAACAGGGAACATGAAAGAATCCCCTACCGCAAGTCGCCTGCCCTTGAAAAACAGGGCTATTCCACCTCCAATAACGGGCTTTTCGACTAGCATGATGCTTTCGTTTCTCGTTGCCAAACCATCCCCTATTTTCAAAAGCATGCGATTTCCATCGATCTTCCCTGAAACCCGAAAACTTACAATTCCGGAAGTCATCCTGAAAAGGAAATTCTTTAAGCGGAATTGATGATCCGCTACAGATTGAGTCACTGTGCGGATAATACTGGCCTGACCCAGCAGATTCAGTTTCAAAAAGACCTGCTCCCGGATAAGATATTCATCTTCCACAGGGCTGACATGGGTGACAGCATATCCCACCTTTTTCCCCTTGAGATATATCTCCATCCAATCATGTTGGGAGGATGTTATTTCCACAGCTCTATCAGCAATAAAATCAGTCTGTTCATCAGGTTTACTAAAGTTTGTTTTTGTCACCAGCAGGCCGATCATGAGCAGCCACACAGTAATAATACAGCCACCAATAATATTAAACAGATGTCTCTTGCTGATTGTATTCATGTGTCTCATCTTGTCCTGAACAGTTTATCAAAGCGTGGGTTATGAAATCTGAGAGCGTAATGTTAGGCATGGGATGGGTTGCAGGATTTGGGAGCATAAACCATATATCACAAAGAGTACCCGATTTTGCCAAGAAGGGTCTGGGCATTTGACAGGAGTTTTTGCAAGGAACCTTTTGGAAGACCTGCACCTTCCACGACCCTTGCTGCAAACGAATCGGTCATGAGATCATGTGGACCATGGGCATCCGAGTTAATAACAAGTCTTGCGCCCGTCTCCGTGGCAACCCTGGCCACATGGCCGTTCGCAAAGCAGTGCCCCGATCTACCGGAGACTTCAAGAAATACCCCTTTTTCAACAGCCAGAGCGGCCTGTTCAGATGAGATCAACCCCGGGTGAGCAAGGATATCCGCACCAGCTTCAATAGCGGCCTGGTTGGTTCCTTCTGCCACTGGTTCCACAGGGCTTTCGCCATGAACGACTACGAGCGCTGCCCCCAGGTCCCTTGCCATAATTACCATGGATGCGATCAAGCTGGGCGGGACATGGGTCAATTCCACACCCGGAACCACTTTTACCGATTGAGCCCGGTTAAGTTCCTCGGATACCTGCGCTATACGGGGAACTATAAAATCAAGAT
>CAZENC010000209.1:0-5756 GCA_964513115.1 uncultured Desulfobacteraceae bacterium
TATAGGTTTTTCGGCCTTTTCAATGACTTTTTCATTTATGACACATTCCCGGATGCCGGAGGTAGTCGGGATATCATACATTATATCTAACATGACGGATTCCAGTATCGCTCTCAGGCCACGAGCACCTGATTTTCGATCCGTAGCATCCTTGGCAATTGCCAGAAGGGCTTCGTCAGTAAATTTGAGTTCAACATTTTCCAGTTCAAAAAGTTTCTTGTACTGCTTTATTAGGGCGTTCTTGGGTTCCGTCAGAATCCTCACAAGGGCGTCCATGCTTAACTCTTCAAGTGTGGCAATGATAGGTATTCTGCCAATGAATTCAGGTATCAGGCCGAACTTGATCATGTCTTCGGGTTGGACAAGGGACAATATATCGTTGACGTTTGCTTCCCCCTTGCAATGTATCTCAGCCTCAAAACCCATGGATTTACTGCCGGTTCGATTCCTGATTATTTTGTCCAGGCCGTTAAAAGTGCCGCCGCAAATAAAAAGAATATTACTTGTATCAACCTTGACAAAGTCCTGTTGAGGATGTTTTCTGCCACCTTTGGGCGGAACATTCGCCATGGTCCCTTCAATTATCTTCAAAAGGGCCTGCTGAACCCCCTCGCCTGACACATCTCGGGTAATGGAGGGGCTGTCAAGTTTCCGGGCAATTTTGTCGATTTCATCAATGTATACGATTCCCTTACATGCGCCTTCCACGTCATAATCGGCAATCTGGACCAGATTCAGAATGATATTTTCCACGTCTTCGCCTACATATCCCGCCTCTGTGAGCGTGGTGGCATCAGCGATAGTGAATGGGACTTTCAGAATTTTAGCGAGGGTCTGAGCCAAAAGGGTTTTGCCACAGCCAGTAGGACCAATCAGGATGATGTTACTTTTCTGGATTTCAACACCTTCCATGTCTACCTTGGTATTTATACGTTTGTAGTGGTTATGAACCGCAACAGAAAGAATTTTCTTTGGCTTATCCTGTTCAATTACATACTGGTCTAATGCCTCTTTTATCTCAACAGGCTTCGGGAGTTGATAGGCAAATTCTTCGTCAATTTCCTGGCTGTATTCCTCGGCTATGATTTCATTACATAATTGGATGCATTCGTCGCAAATATATACTGACGGGCCTGCTATGAGTTTTTTCACCTCATCCTGACTTTTTCCGCAGAATGAACAGAGAAGATCATCTCTTGATTCATTATTCTTGGTCATAATAAATATCCTCGTAAAATGTCTCTTTGCTCCTTTTCGTTATTCATTCCTTTCTATTTTTTTTGTGTTAGCTCGTTTGGCATTTCTCTGGTAGTGATAACCTTGTCCACGATTCCGTATTCTTTGGCTTCATCGCTGCTCATGAAAAAGTCACGCTCGGTGTCTCTTTGAATTTTTTCGAGATCCTGGCCTGTGTGTTTAGCCAGGATTTGGTTAAGAGTGTCCCGCGTTTTCAGTATTTCCTTTGCATGAATATCTATGTCGGTGGCCTGGCCCTGCATCCCGCCAAGGGGTTGATGAATCATGATCCTTGCGTTCGGAAGTGCATATCGCTTGCCTTTGGTTCCTGCTGCAAGGAGCAGGGCCGCCAGGCTTGCGCTTTGTCCCACACAGATGGTAGTGATATCGGGCCTGATATACTGCATGGTATCGTAGATGGCTAATCCGGACGTAGTGACTCCGCCAGGGGAATTTAGATAAAGATTAATGTCCTTGTCCGGATCTTCTGATTCCAGAAAAAGCATTTGGGCAATAATGGTATTTGCCATACTGTCTTCTACCGTCTCCCCCATAAATATGATTCGATCTTTCAAAAGCCGGGAATAGATATCGTAAGCCCTTTCTCCGCGGCTCGATTGTTCAATTACCATTGGTATAAGCATGGGATCTATTTTTCTCCTTTTGTGATTTTTCCGATTTTAACTAATTTTATCTACCTCTAAAATCTTAGCATTCTCTACGAGGTAGTTCAATGTTTTTTCCTCAAGCAGTTTTTCCTTAAGGGAATCTACCAGATTTTGTCCTTCATAGTATTTCCTAATAGTTTCCATATCCTGGCCCGTGTTTACAGCTATATTCTTAAAGCTGTTTGTCAGCTCCTCCTCACCTACTTGGATATTATCCTGTTTGGCTATTTCCCCTAAAATGAGGAGCTCCTTTACACGATTTTTTGCTGAGGGTTTGAACTCATCTCTGATTTTTTCTTCTGAAAGGCCTGCCTTTTCAATGCTTGAGCCACTTCTCATAAGATTTTGTTTGACGTTTTCAAGGGCGTAATCAAGCTCTGATTCAACCAGGATTTGCGGAACTTCGAAGTCAACACTGGCCGATATTTTTTCGAGGATCCTTTTTTTCAGGTCCTGGTCGATTCTTTTTTCTTCCTTTGCTATGATAGATTCCTTCACCTTGTTTTTCAAATCCTCGAGGTCTTCGATATCAGCCCCGAGATTTCGGGCAAAATCGTCGTTCAACTCCGTGAGCATCATTTCCTTGATGTCTGTTACCTTGATTTTAAAATCTACTTTTCTGCCAGCCAGCTTCGAGTGATAGTGGTCTTTTTCAAAATCGACCCTAATCTCGGTTTGGTCCCCTTTGTGAAGGCCTGTAAGTGCTTCATCAAATCCTGGATGAAACTCATGGCTACCGACTTTCATGGGAAAATTTGGTGACTTGATACCATCCAGAGGCTTTCCTTCCTCGAAACCCTCATAATCAATTACCACGTAGTCGTCATTCTGAATGGGCCTGTCCTGGTCGATGGTGGTCAGCTTTCCATTCGCTTCCCTGATCTGTTCGAGTTGTTTACGGACATCTTCTTCGCCAATCGAAAGCTTTTCTTTTTCCACCTCAATTTCCAGGTAATCCTTTACTAAGAACTCAGGTCGGACCTCCATTACTGCAGAATATTTAAAATTGTGTCCCTCTTTAAGGAGATCCTTTTCCAATAGTGGAGCTCCAAGGGGAAAAGTTTCAACCTCCTGCATAGCTATGGGAAGCGTCTCACTAATAAGATCTCTCATTACATCCTCTCCTACCTGGGCACTGAAATTTGTCTCGAGGATCTTTCTCGGAGCTTTTCCAGGTCTGAAACCGGGTATTTTTGCTTTTTTGCCCAGTTCCCTGTAGGCCTCGTTCAGCTTTTTATCAACTTCTTCAGATTCAATTTCGATTGACAGTTTTTTCTTTACAGGACTGATCTCTTCTAGGCTGGTTTTCATAATTATATAGCCCTCATCTTGTCCGCTTGCTTTCGTCTGGATATCTATACATTTAATCGGCTGTTATGGCAGAAACTTAATTGATAAAGCTATCCTCCGCAAAAAAAGTCTGTTATTACATGAAGTTTGATGATAGACAGAATTATAATTGGAGCATGACATAGTAAAATTAATAATGATTTTTGTGATTTCAAGACATATCTATGTTCCTTGTCCCATTTATGATTTGGTGCGAGAGAGGGGACTCGAACCCCTACGGATTACTCCACTGGATCCTAAGTCCAGCGCGTCTACCAGTTCCGCCACTCTCGCGATAATATGCCGTTCACCTGATTTTCATGGACGGACACTGTCATAATTGCCGTGGATGTGTCAAGAGCTTAAGTGAGAGTTAATCCCTTTTCATATTCCTCTGAAAAACGCTTGATTAGGCCTTCATCGGCAAAGCTGTAATAGGAGTTTTGTCCTATGATAATATGATCAAGCACCTGAATGGCAAGTACCATTGCCGCCCGGACGAGATCTCTTGTCAATCTTTTGTCCTCGGCAGAGGGATTTGGGTCGCCCGAAGGATGATTATGTACGAATATGAGTCCAGCGGCGCTCTGTTCGAGGGCAAGTGTCATAATCTCACGTGGATAAACCGCACTGCCAGTGAGGGTTCCCAGAAAGACGTCTTTATCAAGAATCAATTCGTTTTTTCGATTTAAGAGAAGGACTTTGAAGATTTCTCTTTTCAAGTCCCGCATTGAATGAAACAGATAATCAAACACGACCCTTGAAGAACCGAAAAAGGACTTTCCTTGTGTCCTGTCTTTGAGGTATCTTCCGGCGACTTGATGAACGATTTTTAAATAAAGTGCATTTTTTGGTCCTATTCCCTTTACATTTGTCAGTTCTTCAATGGGAGCAGATAAAACGCCTGATAGGCTCCCGAAGCGCTTCAATGCCTCCCGGGCCGGCAGTTTGAGATCGCCCCTTGGAGTGCCCAATGTAAGAAGAAATTCAATTACTTCCGCATCAGAAAATCTTTCAAGGCCGCCTTTCAGGAATCTATCGCGTAACCTCTGCCTGTGACCTTTACCTCTTTTTTGCCAGTTTTCTTTATCCATTTTTTGAGAAAAACATACAAGAACTTCTATTGATAAACTATCAATAAAAAAATACTATCATAAACAAGGGGAAAATCAAGAGATGGAAGACTTTTAGCAGGAATTGATTAATTTTCTTGACAAAACGGAAGCGTCTTATATACTTACAACTTTATGTTATTCTAATGATAATCAATTTTTATTGCTCTTTAATAAGGTTTAATGCTGATGATTATTGACCTGAAGGCTGTTTTTCTTGCTCCCCGCCGCTTTGAATTTGCACTTGAGCAGGGTTGGTGGCAGGGGGATCAGGAAAATGATCGGATTATAGGACTTGACGGTCCTTTGAAGGTTGAAATAAACATCGCCAAGGCTGGAAGCAAGTACGTGCTTGATGGACGTTTGTCCGGGAGGCTTATAATAAGATGCGACAGATGTCTTGAACAATATGTAAGCGATCTTGAGTCCGATTTCAGTTTATTTTTGGCCATTAGTCCTTCAGGTCAAGGTCAAAGCGAGATTGAGTTCCTGGAAGACGACATGGGGATTGATTTTCTATCGGGCAATGAAATCGATCTGGAAGAGGTTGTTAAGGCACAGATATATTTATCTCTTCCCATAAAATGCCTTTGCAGTGAGGATTGCTTCGGGCTGTGTCCCGTCTGCGGTGTTAACTTGAACATTGAAACGTGTGGGTGTCAGAGGAAAAAGGGACATCCCGCCTTTTTAAAAATGAAAAACCTGAAATTCAAGGGGGAAACAGAATAGAAAATGCCTGTACCAAAAAAGAAAAAATCGAAATCCAAGAGGGATACCCGGCGATCTCACGATACGGTAAAGATGCCTAATGTCTCCACTTGCCCCAATTGTAATGAACCTGTATTACCCCATCACGTATGCCCGGAGTGCGGGACCTACAAAGGCAGAAATATAATAAAGACAGAAGAGAGCTGACATGAAGGTAGCCGTGGACGCCATGGGTGGAGATAATGCTCCGGAAATGGTTGTACAAGGTGCAGTTGAGGCCGCTTCCGAATGGGGGATCGATGTTACACTAGTTGGAGACAAGAAGGTTATCATCGAAAAGCTCGGCTCTGATTTTTCCACTGATCATATCTCCGTACATCACTGTGAAGAAGTAGTGAGGATGGATGAGTCGCCCTTAAAGGGTGTACGAAGAAAGAAGTCATCATCAATCAGGGTAGCTTTTGGTCTTGTGAAAAGAGGTGAGGCCAACGCGGTTGTTAGTGCGGGCAATTCCGGTGCAAGTGTGGCAGCAGCCGTTTTGACCCTTGGCCGTATGGAAGGTGTGGAACGGCCTGCAATCGCAGGCATTTTTCCTGGCGAAAGAGGCAAGGTGATTCTAATCGACGTAGGCGCCAATGTGGATTGCCGACCGGCTCATCTCTTTCAGTTTGGTGTGATGGCTCATGCCTTTGCTAGTTCATGC
>CAZENC010000210.1:0-5631 GCA_964513115.1 uncultured Desulfobacteraceae bacterium
AAGAGATCAAGGCCTTTTACATGAAGGTTAATGAAGACAATAAAACGGTGAAGGCAATGGACGTGCTTGTGCCCAAGATAGGAGAAATCATCGGAGGAAGCCAGCGAGAAGACAACTATGGTGTCCTGGTTGAAAGGATCAAAGAGATGGGTCTTAATCCGGATGATTACTGGTGGTATCTGGAATTGAGAAAATTCGGATCTGTGCCACACTCCGGTTTCGGCCTTGGATTCGAGCGGCTTATCCAGTTCGTCACAGGCCTTGCCAATATCCGGGACGTCATTCCCTTCCCGAGAACCCCCGGAAACGTGAGTTTTTGATATCGCCGTACATTTATCCCCTCATTAAAAGACGGTTCACCAGGTTAAATGAGAACGCCTCAAGATAACACATGATTGCGAGGTTGAAGGTTGAAGCGGTCTTTTCTTCAACCTTCCCATCTTCCAACTTTATATCTGAATGGTTTCGCGGTACTCATTTGCCGGATGATCCCAAAAGACTTGATCGAGCAGACAAAAAAAATCAGCGACAGCAGGCTCAGGATTCCTTCACAGTTTCGATTTCAGCCAACTCTTTTTGATAGGCCTTCCATCCCGGACACCACCCGGTATGCCATTTCCAAATCCTGGCTATTATGGAATTGGGCTTTTTTTCAGCGCGACTCCGCAATTTACACTTATCGCAATTGGACTTCATTTCTCTATTTCTCTTCGCTCTCATCCTGAAAACAAGTGGCTCCTTTCATTGAGTACGGGAACTGAATTTATTATTTCTTCAGCTTTGCAATCATTTCATCAACTTCCTCATAACCATCCTTGTAAAACTTTTCTTCATCAGGTTCTAACTCACGCAACAGGCGAAGGAATTCCCCGGCATGCTCTTTCTCCTCATTGGCGATATCTATGAGCACATCCTTTGCAAGCTCGTTATCCGTACTCTCGGCGGTCTGCTGATAAAGCTGTATGGCTTCATATTCGGCTGCAATCATAAACCGGATTGCACGGACTAACTCATCGTGTGTAAGCTTTCTGTCGTTTTTCAGCCCGGTAAAGGGATTAGAAAATTCAGGCATTGCTTTCCTCCTTTCATCAAAAAACGGTTGTGAAATTATTTCTTATATTCAGATCTATAGCCTATAATATTATCCAAAAATTGAGTTAATTGCCAATAATTATTTCCTTTAGGTTTCTCTCTTTAGACTTTTTAAGCATTTCACCCGAATCCCTGAATTCTGATAAAATCACCAACCAATTTTAAGATGATCTATGCCTTATGATTGTAGGGTCTATGTTTGATCTTTGGCGAACTTCCTTGTCATTCTGTAGTGTTCTATTCCCGCTTCAAGAAAAGCATCGCCTTCTGTGCGGAAACCCAACTCCTCGTAAAATGGCACTGCATGTACCTGGGCATTCAGGTAAACCTGATGAAGGCCTTCGGCTTTCGCAACCGCAATTAGGGCCTCTACCAGTGCTTTGCCTACACCATGTTTTCGCCACTCCTTCAGCACGGCGATGCGCCCAAGGTGGCCGTCCTTCTGCATCCTGGCCGTACCAATGGGTTCGCCTGAGTTTGTGAAGGCCAATACATGGCGACACTCGGGATCCAGTCCGTCGAAATCAAGTTCTTGCGGGATGGATTGTTCCTGGCAGAAAACAGTGGTGCGGACAAGGCGAATAAATTCATAATCCTCTTCCCAGCTCGCGATACGAACATCCATCGACTGTTTACTCATCTGTTTGTCCTAACGTTAAACTGAGTGGCAGCAAAGGAGACAAGACCTTGGTTAAAGGTATATTAAACGAGAAACTCAGCTACAGTGAAAGCCGCGGTTCCCTTGCTTTCTACTCAAGTAACTGGTTAGAGAGAGAATAATTCAGATCGTCACAAACACTTCAATCAAAGGTGCTTTTTTAAAAACGCCAATTGATCACTTACGGCTTTTTCGAAGTTATCCCCAGTATAGATTTCAAAGTGGCCGATTGGATAGTATATAGCCTCTACATATTTTCCTAATTGTCTTTCGGTTTCTTCTGCCGCGCTTTTTGGGACTATACTGTCATGCTCGCATATCTGGAGTAGAACCGGACAACGAATATTTTTTGCCTGTTTGACCGGTCTGTATTTGTCTCCCCGTATTAGTATACGAGCACAGACTTCGTTAATAAAATTATCAGGTGTAAATTTACGGTAGCCGTTATAAGCATCTGGCATAGTCAGACAGGCAACACTGCCTGGTTTTCCTACAATTGGTATCTTATGCGGTGAAAGCCCAAACCAAGACCTAAGGTAGTCACGTTGTCCATGCATTAGCATACGAAATGCGTATCCGATGCCTACTCTTTTTAAAAACATCTCTCCTGAGGCATGACCATCCAGCCCCGGACATTGCGCGACCACACAAGAAATCCGGTTGTCCTTTGCAGCGGTTACGATAACATGGCCTCCACTCATTGAGGTTCCCCACAGTGCAATTTTTTTCGGATCAATTTCCTTTAGGCTTCGGGCATACTTGATCGCTGCTGACCAATCCTCCAGTTGATATGGGATCCATATCAGCTGTCGTGGCTCACCATCGCTTTTACCAAAATGTCGGTAATCAAAAACCAAAACTGCAAAGCCAGCTTCCTGATAACGAACGGCATAAAGTTCCAAGCCCATATCCTTGGTACCCCCAAAGCCATGCCCCATAATAATACAAGGAACCGGCGCAGACAAATTCTCTGGCAGAAAAAGCCATGCGCTTATTGATATTCCTTTGACTTTGAAACTCACATCTTTTCTTGACCAAAATGGTTTGGTGTCCACCTCTTTGGTCAGTTGTGTCGCTTTTCCCAGGCGTTGCTCTGGTACCTTAAAGCCAGGAACAAAAGTTATAATTGAAAGATAAACGACAATTATTCCTATGATTATGCCAATACCTTGAAAAATCCTTTTTATTATTTTCATTTATGTTTGTTCTTTAATAGTTTTATATAGTTAGCATGACCCCATTTCGCATTAATTAACCCTATTCTGTTTCAGGATGGCTGTGAAGAGTGCGCCGGCCATACTTATCCCGGCGCTCACCATGAAAGCAGAATGATAACTCCCATTAACATCACACAGATAGCCAGTCAGAAAAGGACCGACAGCCCCCCCGATCATAACGCCCAGGGAGAAAACCCCGAGAATCAAACCATGTGACCTCAACCCGAAGAGAACGGCGACCAGAGGTGAATGGGCTACCGTACATCCTCCGTAGGATAATCCAAAGAGGGCTCCGGCCCCGAAAAGTGTCCACGTGGACACAGCGGTTGCCAGCCACAACTGGGCCGCGGACACGAGGATAAATCCGAGAAGCATGGTCTGTCTGCTGCCAATAATGTCGCCGGCCCTTCCCATGATAACCTTGCCCGGTATACTCAACCCGCCGACGGTGGCTAAAAGGTTGGCTGCGACGGCGGCGGAGAACCCTATTTCACCGGCATGGGAAGCAATATGTACCATAATGGAAAAAACGCAAAACCCGTAACAGAAACCCGTTGCAAAGAACACCCAGAACTGGCTCGTGACCAATGCATCCCTCAGGGAAAGTCCGTCCGGCAACCCCTTGGCCCTCGGTTTTTCTCCCTCATCATCGCCATAGGCCACCAGGCCCATGTTAGCAGGATCTCGTTTGAGGAGTTGTGCTAACAGGACAGCAACTATCAGAAGGGTACCTCCCATGATTACATAGGATATGCGCCAGCCATAGACGGGGATAAGCCGGCCGGCCGCCTTTGGCCCGATGAAAGCTCCTACACCGATACCGGCTGCAACAATACCCGTCATCGAGTTCCTTTTCTTGACGAACCATCGAGCCACAGTGGACATGAGCGGGATAAAGCTACCCCCCATCCCCGCGCCGACTATGACCCCGTAAAATATGTAGAGTTGCCATAAATCTCTGACCTGTGACAACAAAATGTAACCCACCCCCAGGAGTAAACCACAGAGGCTCATCACTGCCCGCGGACCCAACCTGTCGGTGAGGCCACCCATGGCGACCGCCAGTATTCCGTTAATTATCATGGACATCGAGAAGGGGCCGGATGTCATTGCCCGGGTCCAGCCAAACTCGTTGAGCATCGGTTTGAAGAATATCCCAAAGGCATAATACACGGCCCACATGGCCGATGTTATAAGAAAAGCCGAAGCGACGACGACGTACCCATAGAAAAGTGCGCTTTCGCTCCCCGGCCGTCGTCTCACCTGGCGGACGGACATTTTAAATATCCTCTATTTCAACAATTTCCCGGCAAAAAAAAGAGGGGTCAGTTATCCCCTGCTGTTGTGGGCCGGCACCATTCTTATTGTTCCTCGCGAGGAGGGGGACGTCCCACTCTAAATTTTTAATTCCTCGATTTTGCATTGAAAAGTAAACAAAAATAGAAAAACCATCTGGATTTCCCGGTATAATGGGGGCTCCCAAAATAATCCCAAGAAAAAGTAGGTAACCCAGATGGTTAAAAGACGAAAAAAGCATAACAGGAAAAAGTACGTCAGTAAAGGTTATAATAATAATGGATCTGAACCCATAAAAATCAAGGCTTCCACGGCATATGGGACTTGCCGGGGAAGGCTGAACTCATTTGAAGGGCTTTTGGCATTGATCAAATTTTTGGATTTGATTAGATTTAAGGAGATATTTGATCATAGCTGTAGATTCCCGGCCCGGGATCCCAGGCAGGGAAACTATCTGATGGTTGTTGGGCGGCCTCTTGTCGCAAAAGGCTTCCTATACAAAATCGTATCGTTTGCGCAAGGCTATGGACAGCCCGCATAACAAATCCAGCACCCGCTCAGCTAATGGTACTGTAAGCACACCCCCGGCGCCGCAGCTTGGAGTGATAAGGGCTCGTCGTAAAAGTTGGTCCCGGTAGAAACCCTTGCTAACTAAAAATTGTACACCTTCCTCGAAACGAGCTATTAGTGAGGGAATCGTTTCAGTGGCTGCGGCTTCTCTGTCAAGCGTTGGAACGATACCCCAGCCCAGAAAACCGCCTCGATCGAAGAATTTTGTAAGTTCTGTAGGATAAAGGGTGATTCCTTGCATATGGTCGTAAGCATCGAAGTCGAGGATATCAAGGTCGGTCTCCATCAGCAGCGACCAGTCGGTATTCTCCTCACAGTGGATACCGACTAGACCACCGTGGCCATGTACAGCCGCTACCACCTCATTTATGTCTTTTACGACATCTTCTCGACTTATCGTGATAAAGGTCTGTTTCCCAAATCCAAGTAACGACGGTTCATCGAGAAAAATCATAACCGGAAGGCCGAATTCGCTTAATCGACCAACCTGCCAGAGTGCTTTTAAAACTATCGTTTTAACGATTATATCGCGGAGCTGATTATCGTAGTATGAACAGCGGTCATTTTGGTCCAATAGGTTAGTGCCGAGGGTGAATGGTCCAGTAACCTGCCCCTTTATCATAATCGTTCTGCCCAGTTTAATCTGTTCAGGTAGTCGAGCCACGAATTCGGAAAAACCAGCTGCATATTGTAGTGAAAGGCGAAAATTATCGAGCGCATCAGGATTTTCATCCTCGATTACAGCCAAATAACGCTCGTAGAAAGAAGTCAATTGCTCAGGGAAGTCATTGATAGAAG
>CAZENC010000211.1:0-5598 GCA_964513115.1 uncultured Desulfobacteraceae bacterium
TTTGTGCCGATCTCACCGCCCTCGGCCACACATGTCTTGGGCATTAACGACGGAGGACAGGATATCTTCTCGGAACTCATCTATGCAATTCGAAACACGGTTACTTTCGGTTTGGCCTGCGGCCTGGTCGCATTGTTTATCGGGGTAATATTAGGCTTGATGGCAGGGTGGATGGGCGGCATTGTCGACATGATTCTTATGCGTTTAGCAGATATTTTGCTTGCTATCCCTGCTATTATGATCCTTATTCTAACTGCATCCCTTTTCCGACCTTCTCCCTGGGTTTTGGCCCTGATTTTGGCCGGCATGATGTGGCCGACCATCAGCAAGGCCATAAGGGCACAGACACTTACTCTTAAAGAGAGCCTCCACGTAAAGGCCGCTGCGCAAATCGGGGCCTCTAACTGGTACATCATTCGCCGGCACCTCATGCCCGAGATGTTTCCATTATACCTTATCGGTTTCGCCGCAAAGGCCAGGATGGCTATGTTTATGGAAGCATCACTGGCCTTTTTAGGGCTTTTTGATCCCAGCAGGAAGTCTTTGGGCATGATGATTGCCTTTGCCGTAAAGTACTATTACATGGACATTTGGTGGAACTGGCTTCTGCCGCCGATTGTCTGTTTGTCTTTATTGATCATGGCTGTTACATTCCTGGCAATAAGCCTGGAGAAGGTACTGGACCCACGCCTCAAAGAGGCAGGGTTTAATTGAAGGTTTTCGATTGACTATTGAAGATTTAAGGATTTTTTGCAATTTGATGAAATTATGAGCTTAGAAACAAAAAATCTGAGTGTTGTCTACCGGGACGGTTCCCACAGCATTCAGGCCCTGGAAGAGGTGAGTGTTTCACTCGTTCCCGGGAAATGCACTGCTCTGGTTGGAGAGTCCGGTTCAGGTAAAACAACTTTTGGAAATGCCTGCATGGGACTGCTGCCTTCAAATGCAGAAAGGGAAGGTGAAATAATCCTTAACGGCAAACGAATCGATCATCTTGATGAATTCGGCCTGAATGAACTTCGATGGGAAAAAATCTCGATGGTCTTTCAGAACGGGGCTGTTAACATGAACCCTTTACACAGGATCGTTGACCAGGTTGCGGAGCCATTAATTCATCATCGCCGGTCTTTTGACCGGGCCGAGGCAATTGCAGCGGCAAGTAATGCCCTTGAGCAAATGGGGGTTGGGAAGGAGTATCTCTACCGGTATCCACACCAGTTGAGCGGAGGACAGGCCCAGCGTGCCTTGATTGCAATGGCCCTCATCCTGGACCCGGAGATCCTTATACTTGATGAGCCTACCTCAGCATTGGATGCCCTGTCCAAGGCCGCCGTATCGGACGTCATTAAAACGGCCAAGTCAGGAAACAAATCTGTTCTCCTGATCACCCATGATCTGGAATTCGCAGTGCGCAATTCCGATACAATCGTAATGCTCTACTTAGGTCAAATTATGGAGACGCTGCCTGCAAACAATCTGCTCACACAGCCGCTCCATCCTTATACACTGGCCCTTGGCCGTTCGTATCCCGCCATAAATACTGCCCGGGACCTGGGCGGAATCAGAGGAGATGCATTCTACCGTCTCGTGCATCAACATGGACATCATGATGAGCTCGGCTACCGCCATGCCCATATCCAGATTCCCCAATCGATCCACAAGGATGGCCATGCCCCACCTACCGGGTGCCTGTTTCAGAACCGGTGTACTCAGGCCGTTGATATGTGCCGAACACAAAAAGTTGAGCTCGAAGCAGTCGGCGACCATACGGTCAGATGTCTTCGCCATGGTATTGTCAGTCTCTTAGAACTCAAGGGTGTAAGTAAAGCATACGGAAATATTGTTGCACTTCATTCGACAGGCCTGAATATCAAGTGCGGAGAAGTTTTCTCCCTGGTAGGTGAAACCGGTTCGGGCAAGACAACTCTGGCCATGATATCTGCAGGCATGCTCAAGCCGGACAACGGTAAAAGGGTATTTGACGGTAACGACATGGATGATTGGATGTCCCGAGATTATAAATCTTTGTCCCATCGCATCGGTGTGGTCTATCAGAATCCTGCCGAGTCGGTCAGCCACCGGTTTTCCGTTTTTGAAATTGTAGCCGAGCCGCTTAAGATACACGGTCCGGCTGTCAGTAAGACCGAAATTAATGAGCGGGTAACCAGGGTTTTACATGACGTACACCTTTCCACGGATCCCTCCTTTTTGGGCCGATATCCCCATGAACTGAACATGGGGGCTATTCAGAGGGTCTGCATGGCCCGTGCAATTGTCTTGGATCCGTCTTTTCTGATTGCCGATGAACCTACAAGTTCCCTCGACCCGAGCGTTCAGGCCAAGGTGTTAAAGCTCCTGCTTGATCTTCAGATCGAACGCGGGTTGTCCATGTTTTTTGTAACACACGATATCGGCCTTGCCCGCAAGATCAGCGACCGGATCGGTGTGATGCTTGAAGGCCGTCTGGTTGAAACAGGCCCGGCTCATTTAATACTGTCATCACCTCTACATCCTTACTCCCGTCTTTTGATCGACAGCGTGAGCGGCCTTGCCCGGGAGACTGTGCGAACCGGGTCTGCCGAGCAAAGAACCGGTGGATGCATTTTTTACAACCGGTGTGATAAAGCGCAGGATATTTGTTTGAGAGAAGCTCCCCTTCTCAAGGATTGGGAGCATGGACAGGTTGCCTGCCATTTCCCTTTGACCTAAGGCTGACATGTGGCTAAAATATTAAATTCACTTCCAACCAAATCGGCCTAATGCATCTAGTATGAGAGGTTGATGGTATTAAGATTATAAATTGGGAGTTTAAAATGAATGTGACTCAGATAAGCCCGGAACTAATCCAGAAAACAATCGATTTCCATGGCCATTCATGTCCCGGCCTTGCTATTGGCATCCGGGTCGCGGAAGTGGCCCTTGGGGAAGTAGGCCGCTCTTCCGATGAAGAGGTGGTGGCCGTGGTGGAAAACGACAATTGTGCTGTTGATGCAATTCAGTTTCTCCTTTCCTGTACCTATGGCAAAGGCAACCTAATTCACCTGGATTACGGCAAGCTTGCCTTCACTTTTTATCGCCGTTCCGATGGCAAGGCAATCCGAGTAATTGGAAAACCGGAGATCTTTGGCCATCAGGATGATGAATCCATAAGCTTGCGAAAGAAGAAGATGGTGCGGGGTCTTACAGGGGAAGAAAAGGAACGACTAAATCAAGCTGCTGTGGCTCGGATAAAGCAAATCATGGAAGCGGATCTTGATGAATTATTTGAAATTACACCTGCTCAAGGCCCTGTTCCACAAAAAGCTCAAATCCTTGAAAGTCTGATATGTGAAGCCTGCGGTGAGCGGACCATGGAATCAAGAACACGGCGATTTCTCGGCCAGATATTATGTATCCCTTGCTTTGAGGTAAGAGAAAAAAATTTTTAATGAGAGAATAATGATGCTGACTAAAAGACAGATAGACAAATATTCGGATGTCTTGTTGTGGGGACTAAAGACAGCCAGGAAAGAGAAATTCAATAAAGGCGAGATCGTGCTGGTCCGATTCGATCTTTTGGCCGTTAAATTAGCCGAATTCCTCCAAATCAAGCTTCTGGAGATGGGGATTAATCCGATTTTACGACCGGGTTTGACACCACTCATGGAACACAACTTTTATGAGAAGGCAAAAAATAAACAGCTCATTTTTGTGGGACGATGGGAAAGCGAACTGTGTAAGAACCTAAACGGTAGCATCCATCTCCATGCCCCGGAATCGCTAACTCATCTTAGTGACATTGATCCAAAAAAGATTGGAAAGGCGACCGTTGCAAGAAAGCAATTACGGGAAATACTGCAGAAAAGGGAAGACAAACGCAAATACGGTTGGACGCTTTGCATGATGCCAACGGAGGAACTTGCGAAAAAAGCAAGGCTTTCGCTCAAACAGTATGCAAATCAGATCGTGAAGGCCTGTCACCTGGACAAACCCGATCCGGTCAAGACGTGGAAAAACATCTTCAGGGGCGCCATTGAAGTTAAGGAATGGCTGAACAGCATGGAAGTCAAATATTACCACGTCGAATCAGAAAACGTTGACTTAAAGATAACGCCCGGGAAAAGGCGAAGATGGATCGGGATTTCCGGACACAACATTCCGAGTTTCGAAATCTTTCTTTCGCCTGACTGGCGTGGGACAGAAGGCGTCTATTACGCAAACCAGCCTTCTTTCCGAACCGGAAATTATGTTGAAGGTGTGCGGCTTACCTTTGATAAGGGCGCCGCTGTCAAGATAGGAGCCAAGAGGGGCAAGGAATTTGTTGCCAAACAGCTTTCCATGGACAAAGGGGCCAGAAGGGTCGGGGAGTTTTCTCTCACTGATAAAAGGTTTTCAAGGATAAACAGATTCATGGCCAATACCCTCTATGACGAAAACTACGGCGGTCGTTACGGAAATTGTCACCTTGCCGTTGGAGCATCCTATACCGACACATACGACGGTGACGCCGCAAAGCTGACAAAGCCGATGAAAAAAAACCTGGGGTTTAACGACTCAGCCCTTCATTGGGATCTGGTTAATACCCAAAAAAAGAGTGTTACCGCCCATCTTAAAGACGGTAAAAAGGTGGTGGTTTATGAAAACGGAATGTTCAGGTATTAAAGCTTGTGGGAGAATCTTCAGATTCGTATTTGATCTGGTAATAAAAAATTTTGAGAGTTACCAATAATCTGAGTATCAGGAAAAACACGCAATGCATACTAATGAGATTTTTGGCAAAGTACATGGAAGTAAGGTTGCCATCTCTTTTATAATCTGCCTGGTCATACTCATTGGTACGGAATTGCTTGCTTCGCTGATCCAGAGAGACTTCGGTCGGATTGAGGTAAGCAATGTCTCCTATATGAATTTCAACGGAATCCCGATCCGTGCAAAAATTCTCAGACCGGCAGGCGCGACCCAAGAAAGCCCCATGCCGGGGGTCGTGTACATCCACGGTTATCAGAACAACCGTGAAACAGGGGACGCCTACTGTATCGAACTTGCGAGAAGGGGTTTTGTGGTACTCAATATTGATGCAATCGGGAGAGGGAATTCAGGTAAGCCCAATGACCCCGGGGAGCCCGATTTTGACCAAACATACGGGGGGCATACTTCTCTTAAATTTTTGAGATCTATGGCTTTCGTAAAAGCGGATTCAATAGGAATGATTGGTCACAGCCTGGGCGCCGAAATGGCTTACAAGGTTGCGCTGAAGGATTCAGCGGTCAAAGCACTTGTTGTTACCGGATTCGCATATACATTGGAGGCCACTGTAAGGAACCCCAAAAACATGCTGATGATCATCGGCAAGTGGGATGAATTTCGAAAAAGAATGACAGGAACCACGGACATTGAGAAGGAATGGATGAAGACCCCTCAGACCAGGAAAGTCATTCCGGTTCCAAATCCTAAGTTCGGTGTGACCTATGGGGATTTTTCACACGGAACCGCCCGTCGTGTCTTTGTGCCTAAAATCATCCATGTGCAGGAATCCCATAACAGGGCAGCCATTGCCGAAGCCCTGGAGTGGATGAAAAGCGCCTTACATCCTCCTGAAGAATACTGGATCAATTCAAA
>CAZENC010000212.1:0-5595 GCA_964513115.1 uncultured Desulfobacteraceae bacterium
ATTCATCAAGCTCTTTTTCTTTCCTTCGAAAATATTCCTCTTCCTTCCTTCGCTTCATCTTGCTCTGTTGGAGTTCCTCTTCAATCCTTATAAGATCGTTTTTATGCCTGTTTTGCTCCGCGTCCTTTCTTTCCAGATCACCTGATATCCGCTGGGATAGGCTTTCCATCTGATCCAGTTCCTGTCCCAGCCGAAAAAGCGTTTTGTCAAACTCGTTTATATCTTCCTGGCAGGTCCACTTATCCTCCATCAAACTCTTAACGGCCTCTTTCTTTTCCTGCATCTTCGAAATTATGTTTCTGAGTTTGAGCTCATGATCATCCACAGCATTTTTGCGATTACCGGCCTGCTGTTTCAGTTCTATTATTTCCCGCTTCCTGGCGAGAAGACCACGTGAACTCTGCGTAAGCTTTCCTCCGCTGATCACGCCTCTCTGGTCAACCATATCGCCGTCAAGGGTCACAAAACACAGGTCCTTTCCATTCCTTTCCCATGCTGATATGGCTTCGGTAAGATCCTTAACCAGAATCGTATCTCCAAGCAAGGCGTTTATCAGCGGCCTGAATGTTTCCGGAACGGAAATAAGATCCGGCAAGAACGAAAAATGTGACTCAACCTTCCTGCCATTCCCGTTTTTCTTTAATTCCTTAAGTGGGATAAAACTACTTCTGCCTTTTGCCTTCCTTTTCAGGTAGTCAACGGCCTGTTTGCCGTCTTCCTGCGATTCTACAATAATGTACTCCAGTTTGTCTGATAGAACAGCTTCAACAGCCTGTTCATAAGTTGGCTCCACCTGAATCACGTCCGCCACAAGGCCTAAGATGTGACCCTGTCTCGAAGCCTCCAGGTCTTTGGCCTTCATTATGGTCCTGACACCCATCTTATATCCTTCGAAATTCTCTGTCAGGGCCTGCAGGCTGGCCAACCGAGACTGACATAAATTTAGATCCGCCTCCGCCTTCTTAAGTTCGGTCTCAACACGCTTTGACTCCTGCTCCAGATCTTCGCAGTTGATGTTCTCTTGCTCGATAGATGTTTCAAATTCCTTAAGTCTTTCGGCGGTTTCCTCCCTGACAAGGCTCTTCCTCTCGGAAGCCCTTATGATATTTTCGATTTTGGCCTTGACTTCTTTTAGTTCCTTTTCAAGCCGGGACCGGCTATCTGTAATCTGATCGATCATCTTGTTTAAGTAACCTGACTCGTGACTCAGTCCTAATTCCTTGTTCTCACCGGCATTCAATTCAGTCCTGGCCTTTTCATAACCTTCCTTTATTTGTTTCAAAAAATCTCGCTTTGTTCGCACCCTTTTTTCTTTGAGGGAAATCTCCCCTTCCAGATTTTTGAAATTCTTCTCTACTTCTCCTTTCTCCTTCTGAAGCTTCAGTTTTTCTTCCTCAAGGCCCTCAAGCCGGATCTTTATCTCCTCTTTTTCTCCCGAAAGCCTGCGTTCCAGCCCCTCCTGCATCTTGAGTTCCCCATTCAGGGATTCAAGACCGGCTTCTTTTCTGTGGACCGTATCCCCCAAATCAAATTGCGTTTTCCTCAGGCTGGACAAAGCTGTATCCTTTTCTTCCAGCTCCAGATTCAGGGTCTCTATTCTGGCATTAATCCGGGAAAGTTCAGTGGACTTGGTTATTTCCTGCTGGACGAGGCCCTCATTTGACCTCAGTTTGTTTCCTGAGTCCTCTTTAAGTTGATGATAATTATTGGAGTAGAGTATAAGTTCCAGATTACGGATCTCCTCACCAATCGTCTTGTAACGCCTGGC
Organism: uncultured Desulfobacteraceae bacterium; assembly: GCA_964513115.1. Lineage (GTDB taxonomy): Bacteria > Desulfobacterota > DSM-4660 > Desulfatiglandales > Desulfatiglandaceae > JAFDHL01. The sequence continues at coordinate 1,769 of CAZENC010000212.1, forward strand.
CTTTGAAGCCTGTCTCTTAAGAGACCTCATCTGTTTCAAAACCTCTCCCAAGATGTCTTCCACTCGCCGAAGATTGGCTTCCGTAAGTTCTATCTTTCTTTGTGACGCCTCCACCTTTTTCCTGTACTTTGTGATCCCGGCGGCCTCTTCCAGCATAACACGGGTCTCTTCAGGTTTTTGCTCCAGGATTGTCCCGATTCTGCCCTGACCAATAATGGAATAGGCCCTGTTACCCAGACCGGTATCCATGAAAATTTCCTGGATATCCTTTAGCCTGCAGGGAACCTTGTTGATAAGGTACTCGCTTTCCCCTGATCGGTATAAGCGCCTGGTCACAGATATCTCTTCATCCTGTGCAAATGCATTGGGAAAGAGGCCATTGCCGTTTTCTAGGACGATGGAGACTTCCGCCATCCCCAGAGGCTTGTAATCCCCTGCGCCACTGAATATAACATCGTCCATCCGCCGACCCCTCAATAGCTTGGGACTCTGCTCTCCCATGCACCATCTGATGGCATCAACGATGTTGCTTTTTCCGCAGCCGTTCGGCCCCACTACCCCGCTGATTCCAAGGGGAAATGTGATCTCAAGTCTATCCATGAAAGACTTGAAGCCGAAGAGGGAAAGTTTCTTTATCTTCATTGTATCCTCCGTTTGCCTAGCGCCGGTATAAGGCCAAAACCACAATAAGCCGAAAACCAGCAAGTATAAAAACTTTAGCAGACTCTTTACGGCTTGTAAAGCTAAAATACTACATGATGTATGGCTTAGGCAAAAAAAATCAATATATAGTGTAATACAGACATAAATTGAAATGATATTGACATTGTTATGATTAATTTTTTATTATTAACAAAGTTTAGCTTCAGTAATATTAATCTTTATTATAAAATTATCAACTTTGACGGACCCTTAAAATGCCCGTTAATCCCGCCTAACGGGAATAAGGTTTATCAAGAGTCACGGATCTGAACATGAAATCGGGTATTATTAGACACTTCTTTTGCGTATCCATAACATGCACCCTTGTTTTGATCCTCATTTGGATTCAACCATCGGCGGCCCAGGAAAAAGAAAAAACCTATTCAATATCCCTGGTCAAAACCGCAGAAATTGAAAAGGAAGTCCATCAGGTCGATGACAAAAAGGTTCTGACACGAACCCTCACTATCCAGAAAGGGGACTGGATTTGGAAAATCCTTAGAAAAGAAGGCCTGCTAAAAAACGACAATCTTGCTGAACTGCTATCAGTACTCAAAAAACTCAACAAGTCTTTTCGCAATCTCGATCTGATAATGCCGGGCGAAAAGATTATTATACCACTTAAGATAGCGCCAATTGAAGGCACACTTGCCCTTAAAAGCCCTTCAACAAAAGAAATTACTCCGATTTCCGACCTGAAGGATCTGGACTTTGAGAATTATACAATCAAGCCCGACGACAACCTATTAAGGGTCGTAAGGGGTCGGTACAACGTACCTCCTAAAGAATTATACGGAAAGTATCTTGAACTCGCAAAAAAACTGAATCCCTCCATCAGTGACCTAAACACCCTTTACCCGGGTCAAGTAATCAGACTGCCTATTTACTCTCCCCAAATTGTAAGAAAACGCATTGAGCCGGCGCTTTCACCAAAACCTGAGACAGTGGATGAAAGAATGACCCCCCTGGCTCGTGATTTAAGTCTGATCTTTTCCGAACTTGGAGAAGAGTGGGTACAGACAGGCAAGCATTTCATCCCTTTGAAGTCAGGTGGACAAGCTAATCTCGAGGCCATATCCTATCCCATCATTAATCTCCGAAATGGCCTTTGCATCATTCTGGATCTCAACAACGAGCTCCCCGCCAAAATGGCCAGACTCATTGGATCCGACTGGGATAACTTCCGGGTAGTCCACCTTTTAGAGGACGATGACCTGACCTCTGCCCTTGACAAGGTATTTAGGGTGTGCGGCTATCAAAGGGTGTTCAAAAGCGGAGAACCCCTTATTCTAAAAAGGGATATTGAGCTTAGGATCACAGGAAACTGGATTGTCATTCCTTCGGATACGAGGTCTGAAAACAGCCCCATTGCTATTGTCATCAACCTGGTAGAGGAAAATTCACCAAACATTCCCCGAGGAATCAAGGATTACCTTGCAAGCCTTGGTATAAAGGTCGTTGACTTCCCTCCGGGTGACGACACTCCGGAGAAAACTGATCAAGTTGCCACACTGTACGGGGGAAGTGACTTTTTGTCTTTGGTCGGGAGTGTTTTGAATCTTATGGGGCAATCTTATTCCAGCGAGGTGGAAATCCCCCTTTATGAAGAGCAAAAATCGGACTTCAAATTAATTGCCAAACCGGACTTCTTGCTTAAGAATAAGAAAAAAGATGCCATAATCGACATTAGGGGCCTGGCCCCGGAAATTATTTCCCTTTTGAAAGAACGCGATTTTCTGATCCTTTCTCTGGCATCCGAAAAGTATCCTCTGGCCATTACTAAAAGACTTCTCGGTTTTCTCGATATTGAATTTGATGCCGGTCCTCATAGCTTTATGGCAACTGACAGGCCCATTACAAAAAATATCAAATTGACCGTCCCCGGGATCGTCTTCTCGGACTCTCAGGGAGATACGATCCTTGCCACCCCACTAAACCTGCCGGAGGAAATCAAGGTATTCTGCTCCAACAAAGGATACAAAATCCTGCCCCTGCCTGGTCCTTGAGATATTTAAGAATTCGCTCAAATTAATTCAAGGAACTCACTGGATAAAGTCTTACTAACGTTCAAGTATTGTCACTAGTTAGTTCCTCCAAGCGCCCATTCAGCGATGCCAACGCTTCTAAACATTACTGGAAAATTAGTTTATCATTGTTGAAATCAATTTTAGGGGATTTGCCAAATCCCCCTTAGCATGATATGAAAATTCCACTGAATTGAGACGCCTGATTGCAACTACTCAGTTGGATAGACTGAAGGTGGAAGGCTAATAAGGACAAATCCATAATAAACGAAACTGAATAAAAATTTTCTTGGAAAACGAAATCTCCATAGCCATAGTAGGCGGGGGTGTAGTGGGCTGTGCTATAGCCTGGGAACTTTCAAGGGGCTACGATAATGTTTTCCTCTTTGAAAAAAATCCCGGGATCACCCGTGGAGAAAACCAGTCCAGCCGGAATTCCGGAGTAATTCATTCCGGCATTTACTATGATCAAGGAACACGTCCCCTAAAGGCGACCCTCTGCGTGGAAGGGAACCGGTTACTCTATGATTTTTGCAGCCGTTACAATGTACCAGCCCTCCAAACCGGAAAGATCATAGTTGCCACAAATGAAGAAGAAGAGGAAATTATTGAGCTTTATCTGAGCCGCGCAAGGCAAAACCGTGTGCCGGATGCGAGAAGAATCTCAGGGAAAAAAGTCAGGGAACTGGAGCCTAATGTAAGGGCAAAATCAGCGCTTCTGGTCCCCACTGCGGGCATTGTAGAGCCCACGACGCTGGTGCATAGGCTTCACACCCTGGCATCTCAAGGCGGTGTCCACTTCATGACCGGAACCGAGATCACAGGAATAGGAAAGAACGGCGACTGCAATCGATTAAGTATCTGTTACATTGACGGACTGAAAGACCGGATAAAGGCGAGGATAACGATCAATGCAGCGGGGACCGATGCTGACCTGGTCGCAAAAGGTTTCGACCCCCGATCTTCTTACGAACTGGACCCAATAATAGGGCAAAGTTACAAGTTTTATGGACACAAGAGGCCTGAACTGGGCCTTCAAGGAATGAACGTCTATCCTATGCCGCAATCTGTAATGACTCCGCATGGCCGTCATTTTACGGT
>CAZENC010000213.1:0-5588 GCA_964513115.1 uncultured Desulfobacteraceae bacterium
TCGTTTCAAACAGCCTTCTTTTGTACAGAGCAAAGATAGATTGAAAAAATGATGGACTCGTAAAATGTCCATCAATCCCGTACAGCGGGAGGGTGAGGGTGGAACCATTTGAATTTAGTTCAAATGGCGGGGGAGGGGTAGCCCTTCCCCGCCGAGTAAAAAGGCACAAACCGACTTTTTACGAGGGTATCAAAAAAGGAAGAAAGGAGAAACACATGAAGCCTTTAGAAATTGCGAAAGACATCTACTGGTTGGGTGTAATTGACTGGAACATCAGGGATTTCCATGGGTATTACATCTATCAAGGAACCACCTATAATTCGTACCTGATCATGGATGAAAAGATCACCCTGATTGATGCGGTAAAAAACGAATTTGCGGATGAATTGATTGCAAATATAAGTCAGTTAGTTGATCCCAAGAAGATTGATTACGTAATCAGCAACCATACAGAGATGGATCACTCCGGGGGATTACCAAGGATAATGCACAGGATAGGGGAAGATAAGCCACTCTATTGCTCCAAAATGGGTCACAAAAATCTTTCAAGACATTTCTCACAGAAGTGGAACTACCAGCCCGTTGAAGATGGAGGAGATTTGAGCCTTGGAAAACGGAACTTAACATTCATGGAGACCAGGATGCTTCACTGGCCGGACAGTATGTTTACTTACGTGAATGAGGATAAACTTCTCTTTTCAAGCGATGCCTTTGGACAGCATTATGCGGGGCTTGAAAGGTTTGACGACGAGATTGGAGACGCAATCATGCCCCATGCCAAGAAATACTTCGCCAACATACTGCTGCTCTACTCACCATTAATACTTAAGTTGGTAGACAAGGTGAAAGACATGGGCCTGGCATTAGAGATGATCTGCCCCGACCACGGCATTATCTGGCGGAAAGATCCCTCAAAGATAATCAACGCCTACGTGGAATGGAGCACCCAGAAACCCAAAAGAAAGGCCGTTGTCATCTATGATACCATGTGGCACAGCACAGAGATCATGGCGGAGACTATTGTGCACGCACTTGGCGAGGAAGGTGTAAACGCCAAGCCCATGCACCTGAGGTCCTGTCACCGGAGCGACATAATTACCGAAGTTCTCGATGCTGGAGCTGTTATTGTCGGCTCTCCTACTATTAATAACGGCCTTTTCCCTACGGTAAGCGATTTTCTAACCTACATGAAGGGATTAAAACCAAAAAACAAGGTGGCAGCGGCATTCGGTTCCTACGGATGGAGCGGTGAGTCAGTTAAACTCATAAATCGCGAATTTGAAGAGATGAAATTCGAATTCATTGATCCCGGCCTAAAGATACAATACGTTCCGGATGATAAAGGCCTTGAGGCCTGCTATGATTTAGGCAAGAAAATCGCCAAGGCTCTCCCTGTTGAATAGCTGGTAGTTCATATAAATACGGAAAAGGAGGCAATAAAATGGAAGACAAGCAAGACAAATGGGTGTGTGCCAACTGTGGCTACACCTCTGACGGTAAGTTCTCGGGGGATATCTGTCCTCAGTGCGGCCTGACTTTCTGGAAATGTGGAAATTGCGGCTATCTCGTTACAGCGGCTACACCCCCTGGGGAATGCCCGCAATGTAAGGAAAAATGCGAATTCTTAAATGTTACCTGTTATACGCCTGAGTGTGGCGGACCCGGTCATATTGATCCGCGCTTATAGCAATAGGGATATAATATATAGGAGGTGTTTCATGGAAAAGGAGAGATACACCATAAAAACCACATGCCCCCAGTGCGGGTGTAGTGCGGTTTCCCATCTCAGCCACGAGGAAATCAAAGAAAAATTCGGCGATGTTCCAAACGTTGAGATGGAGTGCAGTGAGTGCATGCATAAATACCAAACCGAGATGAAAACAGCCTGCCCGGAATGGGATAAAGAATGCAGGATGAAACAATAAAAATTTATGGTTATTACATTTTAAGAAAACCGATGTGTGCCGACTGCTGATAGTTGGCCTAACAAAATAAGGCCTTTCGAGGGTTTTATCAAAGGAGGTGGTTTGATGAAAGAGTTAAAGGTAGGTTGCGGTAAGCCCACCGGATCAAAGGTGGGTGAGGTGGAAAAGGAAAAACCGCCAAAAGAACAAATGGAACAAAAAAAGGAGGTCATTATGGCATCAGTAAGCGTTGGAACTAAGGCACCCGATTTTGAGGCACCGGCTTATCAGGATGGAAACTTTGGCCAGATCAAACTTTCGGATTATCTCGGCAAATGGGTGGTAATCTGTTTCTACCCAGGAGACTTTACATTCGTTTGACCGACGGAACTGGCGGCAGTTGCCTCCAAATACAAAGACCTCAAAAAACTGGATGTTGAAGTCCTTTCAATCAGTGTGGACAGTCATTTCGTGCACAAGATCTGGCAAAAGGAAGAGCTTTCAAAGATGGTGGAAGGAGGTGTTCCCTTTCCCATGTTATCAGATGGCGGCGGCAAAATCGGATCGGTTTACGGGGTATATGATGAGGCCGCCGGCGTGAATACAAGAGGTCGCTTCATTATTGATCCGGACGGTGTAATCCAGGCCATTGAGATACTGACCCCGCCTGTGGGCAGGAATGTAAGTGAGCTGTTTCGACAGGTCCAGGCATTTCAACTTGTACGCGAGAGCAAGGGTTCGGAGGCCACACCTTCGGGCTGGCAACCCGGTAAGCCTACTCTCAAACCGGGACCTGGCCTCGTTGGCAAAGTCTGGGAAGCCTGGAAGGTTGAAAACGCTTTCTAACTGACACCTCACATCGAGTTAATCCCTGCCCATTGGTTTCAACTCTTTCCTAAATCTACGTGGGCGGGGATTAACATACATGCCCGGGGGTATATGGAAACAATATGCGTATAACCAAGACATATATCATAAACAAGCCTAAGCTTGAACGCCTTTATGTCTTTTACAACTCCCGTAAATGGGTTCACCCCGATCCCCTTGAATTCCTTTACAGATACGACGATTTAAAAGACAGGGAAGTGGCAGGCTTCATTGCATCGTCACTTGCATACGGGAGGGTAGCCCAGATCCTTAAAAGCGTATCAGGCGTGCTCGACAAAATGGGTCCGTCTCCTTACGACTTCCTTCTGTCCACCACTCCCTCATATTTACTGCGGATTTATTCTGATTTCAAACATCGTTTTACCACAGGTGAAGAACTTGCTTTGATGCTTATTGGTGTAAAGTCTGTAGTCCAAAGATTCGGCTCTCTTTACAACTGTTTTCTTTCAGGTTTCAACAACAATCACGAGACTGTCCTTGGCGGGCTTTCTTTTCTGCTAAATGAACTCAGATCAAACCTGAACTGCAGGAGCAACAGTCTTTTGCCTTTGCCGGAAAAGGGCAGTGCGTGCAAGAGATTGAATCTTTTCCTGCGCTGGATGGTGAGAGAGGATAATGTGGATCCCGGAGGATGGAATAGGGTGAGTCCTGCCAAGCTGTGTATCCCCCTGGATACGCATATGCACCGCATATGTCTATTGCTTGGACTGACAGTGCGAAAAAATGTTGATATAAAAACCACCCTGGAGATCACGAAAGCATTTCATACAATAGAGCCGGATGATCCAGTCCGGTATGACTTCGCCCTAACCAGGCTGGGGATTCGAAAAGATGCGGACCTTGATACTTTCTTAAGGGGAAGAGGATGCAGTTTGGCTTGATAGGATACAGGACGATCTGGCCGGGTTTTCCGTTAACTTTTCAGAGTGCCATAATATGCTTGATGTTCCGGTAAAATAGTCAAATAGGGAGAATAACCATGCTACAAATAGAAGATTTGCAGGTAAAACTTGGTGACAAGGAAATCCTGAAGCACATAGATCTTGAAATCCGTCCGGGTGAGACCCATATACTTTTCGGCCCGAACGGATCCGGTAAAACATCATTATTGATGACGATTATGGGTTACCCTCAATATGAAGTATCGGCGGGGAAGATAATGTTTAAGGGGGAAAATATAACACATCTACCAATAGACGAACGGGCCAAGCTGGGTATTGGCATGTCTTACCAGCGCCCACCTACAATAAACGGATTAAAGACACGACAGATGGTCCAGTTATGCGCAGGGGATGAAGTAGATGAAGAGGCCCTGGCAAGAAGGGTCAATTTCGAGGAATTCCTCGACAGGGATGTGAATGCGGGCTTTTCGGGCGGAGAAATCAAACGCTCTGAACTGCTTCAATTAATGGCTCAAGCCCCCGATCTAATGCTATTTGATGAGCCTGAATCTGGAGTGGATATGGAAAATATTTCTCTCGTAGGCAAGACCATTGCCTCTTTGTTACTGAAAGATCCCCCGGTCGTTAATACAAAAACTAAAATGAAGTCCAAGTTAGAACGGAAAAAAATGGGACTCATCATTACCCATACTGGATTTATTCTTGACTATGTGGCCGCTGATAAGGGGCAGGTTCTTTATGACGGGATGTTAAGTTGCATCAGCAATCCCAGGGAAATATTAAATTGTGTAGGGGAATCAGGATATGAGGAGTGTGTACGATGTATAGTAGGGAACAATTAAAAGAAAAAGCAAATAAAGCAAAAGACAAAAGGGGAGCGATCGGACCGGATATTGATCTAACAAAATTTGATGAGGCTCCTGTACACCACTCTTACATGGCAGATGAGGATCTTTGTGCAATGCCGGAAGATGAACAGAACCGACTTATTATGGCCGGATTGGATGTCACAAAAAAGGAAAGGGGAGGTACCTATTTTCAGAAAGACACGGAGGTTATTCATTGTCATGCGCAACAGGAAGGCATTGAAGTCATCCCGATCCAGAAAGCCCTCAAGCAATATAACTGGATAAAGGATTATTACTGGAACCTGGTTGCAGTGGATTCAGACAAATACACTGCCGCAGCCGAGCTTGGATTGCATGACGGTTATGTTATCCGGGCTCATCCGGGAAGCAAATCCATATATCCCATCCAGGCCTGTCTTTATTTGGATAAGGATGGCTTACAACAGAATGTGCATAACATCATCATTGCAGAAGAAGATTCAGAGCTTCATATAATAACAGGATGTGCCACATCACCGCATCTCAAAAGAGGTGTTCACGTAGGGATCTCTGAATTCTATGTGAAGAAAAATGCCAAACTGACCTTTACGATGATTCATAATTGGGCCGAGGAGATGATGGTGCGCCCGCGCTCTGTAACGCAGGTAGAAGAGGGAGGGCTCTTTTTAAACAATTATATATGCATGAAGCCTGTCCGTTCCTTACAGATGTACCCAACGACTCATTTGGTGGGAAAAGATGCTGTTGCCAGGTTTTACAGTATCATTGTGGGAAGCCCTGGTTCCGAATATGATCTAGGTGGCAGAATATTCCTGAAAAATACCGGCAACAGGGCTGAGATTGTAGCACGTACTATCAGTAACGGCGGAAAGATAATTGCCAGGGGACATTTAATCGGGGAAGTACCTGATATAAAGGCCCATTTGGAGTGCCGCGGCCTGCTTCTGAACGGCGGAATTATCCACGCCATACCTGAATTGGAGGGACACGCTGATGGTGTAGAGATGTCTCATGAGGCGGCGGTAGGCAAAATCGCTCAGGAAGAA
>CAZENC010000214.1:0-5559 GCA_964513115.1 uncultured Desulfobacteraceae bacterium
TTCGAAACAATACCAAATGACCAAAATCCCAATGACCAAAACCCTTGTGTTCCCTTCGCCTATATAGAATATAACTAGCCTCTTCGTACCCCCTCTTTAAATATTGGAAAATTTGAACTTCGAATTTGTTTCGAATTTCGGATTTAGAATTTCGGATTTTTATTAATTTACTATCCTCCCGCCTCACCCAGGTATGCCTTAATCACCTTGGCGTTTGCCTTAATCTCATCCGGGGTCCCTTCGGCGATTTTTTCGCCGAAATCCAGTACCACGATCCGGTCACAGATATCCATAACCACCCCCATGTCATGCTCGATAAGGGCGATGGTGTAACCTAATTCTTCATTGGCATCCAGAACGAACCTGGCGATGTCCTCCTTTTCTTCCAGGTTCATACCTGCCATGGGCTCATCTAACAGAAGAAGCTTTGGCTCAGCGGCCAGGGCCCTTGCAAGTTCCACCCTTTTTCTGAGACCGTAAGGGAGCATGCTGGCCGGTGTCCGGCGGATATTTTCTATCTGAAGAAAGTCGATGATCCGCTCCACGGCCCTCCTGTGTTCAATTTCCTCTTTCTGGCTGAACCCCCAGTAGAAAGCCTGGGAAAAGATATTGGAATGCATCTTCATTGTCCGACCCATCATGATATTTCCGAGGGCCGACATACCGCTGAAGATTGCCAGATTCTGAAATGTCCTGGCGATTCCCTTGGCCGCAATCTGGTTCGGTTTCATCTTTTTGGACAGTTCATCGCCTTCAAAGATAACGCGGCCCGTATCGGGTTTATAGAATCCATTGATAATGTTAAGCATGGTGGTCTTTCCGGCTCCGTTGGGACCGATGATGGCCATGATCTCGCCGGGGTACACCTCCAGGCTGACGTCATTCAGGGCCTGCAGGCCACCGAATGCGATGCTGATATTTTCCGCACGAAGTATGGGTTCCTTTTTTTCATCCATGGCTTACCTGCTCTAATAAAAGTATTAATTGAAATGTCATTGCGAGTGAAACGAAGCAATCTCTTCAAACAAAGGGACTGCTTCGTCCCCCGGCTTGGCCGGGGGCCTCGCAGTGACAGAGGAATCAAAACGTATCGACATCGCGGACCTTAAGGTTGGCCTTCATGGTGGTTGTCCGGCCGTCTTCGTAAGTAAATGTCGCTTCCACATCCACATCGTCCTGGCCCGGCGTGTAAAGGGCCTCTATAAGGTTGCCATATTTTTCTGCCACGAACTTCCTCCTCACTTTCCGGGTGCGTGTGATTTCACCGTCATCAGGGTTCAGTTCCTTGTGAAACAGGAGGTACCGTTTGATCTGGGAATTCCTGAGTCTGGGATCCTCGCTCAGGCTCTTGTTGACCTTAAGGATCTCTTCTTTAATGAGTTCATAGACCGGCGGCTTCTGGGCAAGATCCGTATAACTTGTAAAGCCGATATGCCGTCTTTCAGCCCAGTTTGCCACGGCACCGTAATCTATATCAACAAACACGGCCACAAAATCCCTATCCATTCCGTGGGCCACGGACTCTTTGATATACGGGCTGAATTTGAGCTTGTTTTCTATATATTTGGGCGCAAACATGGTTCCGTCTTTCAATTTACTTACATCCTTTGCCCTGTCGATGATCTTGAGATGACCTCGTTCCGTCATATAACCGGCATCGCCGGAGTGAAGCCACCCGTCCTCAAGGGTCTCGGCCGTGGCCTCCGGGTTTTTAAAATAACCGGTAAAATTGCCCGGGCTCTTGTACAGGACTTCACCATTGTCAGCAATTTTTATCTCAACCCCCGGCGCCGGAGGCCCCACGCTCTCGTTGTCGATATCACCGTCCTTTTGCATGGATATATAGGCGGTGCTCTCGGTCATGCCATAGAGCTGCTTCAGGTTGATCCCAAGGGACCTGTAGAACTCGAATATCTCCGGGCCGATGGCCTCGCCGGCAGTGTAAGCAACATTTAGTTTGCTCATGCCGAGGTTGTCCACTAAGGGTGCGTAGATGATAAAATCACCTATCTTATAGAGAATATTGTCAAGGATCGGTACGGATTCATTGGCGATCCTCTTTTTTTCAACCCGGTTGGCCACCTCCATGAAAAAGGCAAATGCCTTCCGTTTAATCCAGGCGGAATCCTCAATCTTGATCATGATTTGGGTTAGGATATTCTCCCAGATACGGGGAGGCGCAAAAATATGGGTTGGACCTATCTCCTTCTGGTCATGGACTGTTGTGGAGGTGCTTTCCGGGCAGTTGACAGTAAATCCGGAGGTCAGGGCCTGTCCGTAAGAGAAAATGTGGTCCCCGATCCAGGCCATGGGAAGATAGGCCATGACATTTTCCTTTTCATCCAGATTGTCCCATTCAAGAAAACCCCGGGAACATTCTGCAATTTTGCGGTGAGTCAGCATGACGCCTTTTGGATTACCGGTCGTTCCCGAGGTGTATGAAATAATGGACATGTCGTCGGGCTTTACATCATTGACTGCATTCATGAAATATTCGGGGTTTTCTTTGCCCAACTTCCGGCCCATTTCCTGGACCTGGGTAAAAGCGATGAGCCAGTCATACTTATACTTTTGAAGTCCTCTGGGATCATCATAGATGATATATTCCAGCCTGGGGATCTCATCTTTCAGGACCATGAGCTTATCGGTCTGCTCCTGATCCTCTGCTAACGCGAACTTACACTCGGAATGATCCACAATATAGTGAAGTTCCTTATGTATGGCGTCCTGGAAAAGGGGAACGGGCACGCCCCCCAAGCACTGGCAGCCGGCCAAGCCCCAGTAAAGCTGGGGCCTGTTATCACCGATAATGGCCATCTTATCATCCTTTTTAAACCCCAGGGCTGCCAATCCCAGGGCAAAATCCCTCGTCTGGTCAAGGTAGTCCTGCCATGAATAGGACTGCCATATACCGTAGTCCTTTTCACGGATGGCTGCCTTGGAGCTGGGGAATCTCTCGGCGTTATGGATGAGGATTTTAGGAAAGGTCATTGGAAGTTCGTTCATCTCTTCAAACCTCCTGTTTCGATTGACGATTGAACATTGATTGACTCGTAAAAAGTCGCGTTTTGTTGTCAAACCTTCTTGATGCCCCGGCCGAGAACTTCCATTGCTAGTTCCAATGCAGGCATTAGCAGATCCTTGCCCGGATTAAGACCTTTCTTCGTGTCTTCCAAGAGTACCAGTCCGGCAAAGAGGGCCCATACAATATCGGCAAAGGCAGCAGGATGACGATCCAGAAAAATCCCTTCCTGGACCCCTTTTTTAAAAATTTCTGAAATGGCCTCCATGTACTTCTGCGTGTAGTCTCTGATCTGGGATGATAGTTCGGGAGAAAGGTTCCTGAGTCTTTCCTTGGATTGGAATCTGAGGACGTTTACAACATTCACAGGGTCGGTCATGTAGACTTCATACAGTGCCTTTTCCAGTGCCTTTATTTTCTTTTCAAAGCTCAGATTTTTCTGATCGCTCACATTCTCCACCCTGGCTATGAGGGCCTGAAGCATTCTAAGGTTAAGGGATGCGAACAGCTCATCCTTGTTTTTGAAGTAGAGATATATGGTAGCCGGGCTCAACTCGGCTTCTTCGGCAATGTTCTCAATGGTCGCCCCGCCGAATCCATTTGACGCAAAGACCTTTTTTGCGGCGTCCATTATCTGCTGCCTCCGCTGCGTCTTCTCGCGCTCTTTTCTTTCTTCAATGCCCATGATATGAGGATCATCCAGAAAAACAGTATGAATAAAATTTATTTAATGGATTGTATTAATTTAGTGACTGGAGTTTATTAACTGAAAGCAATTCAGCTGTCAAGGAAAAAGAGGCGGTTGACTTACAATAACTTTATCCATAGGCTGGTGTGCATGTTCAAGCCCAAAACAACACACACAAACCCCAAAAATATGCCCTTGAGGTAAGAACCATGACAAAAAATCTTTTAAAAACATTTTTCGTTCTCTTTTTCCTCTCCATCACCCTGCTTTTGAAAAGCCAGGCATGTCCGGCGCAGTCCGGAAACGTTCCAATTATCCATATTTCTGAAACTAACCATGTCTTTTCCACTGTTTTTGAAGGAGAAAACCTGAGCCATGCCTTTACAATTCTTAACAAAGGAACCGCAAATCTGAATATAAATAGAGTAACCCCTTCATGAGGCTGCTCCGTGGCCCGTTTTGACAGGGCCATCCCTCCCGGCGGGACAGGGAAAATCACATTACAAATAGACACCAGCAGGATAAGAGGCGAGTTTCAAAAAAAGGCCATTGTCTGGTCAAATGACCCCGAAAGAATGAGTTTAGCCCTCTATCTGGAAGGAGAGGTTATACCTCATATCTCCATTGAGCCCGGCGGATACCTCTCCTTACGGGGTACAAAGGGCCGGGTATCCAGGGGCCGTCTCGACATCATCAATAATCGCAAAGGCCCAATGAAGATCACAGGTACAGACAGTGACTTGAAGGATCACATCGTATGGCACATTGAGGAAACCAAACCGGGATATGTCTACAGGCTGGAGGTCGAAGATATATCAATGAAGGCCGGGGATTATACCGGGCACCTGATCATAAGGACTGACAATCCCAAAAAACCGGAACTGGTCATTATTATTAACGGCAATATCAGCCCAGAAAAAAATAGGCCGGGAGACTCGCCCTTATGAAGTGAAAACGCTCCAAATGCGAAGCACGAAATCCGAAATAGACTCGGCTGAGCTCGTCGCAGGCCGAAGCAATACTTAATGACCAAAATCCAAATGATCTAAACGATAAGTTACTCTAGTGTCGTGTCCCCTAATTAAGTTGTCATCTCGACCACTTCGCTTTTGTCATTCCGAGCGACCCGTCATCCGCAGTAGCTTCGCTACGGAGGGTGGAAGCGAGGAATCTTATTATTTACGCTCAGTGCAGGCTCCGGGGGAAATCTTAAAACGTATTGTTATAATTAAGATTTCTCGCTTTGCTCGAAACGACATTTATGTAAGTTATTTGTGAGAAACGACACTAGCCCACGAAATATGATTTTGTTTTGGACATTAATATATTTGATATTTGGATTTGTTTAGAATTTCGAGATTCGAATTTCGAATTTTGCCCATGGTAATTCAGTAAATCATGCCTTTCGGGCTTAGACCAAAGCCAGCCCAACTAGGGGCGGATTTTTACTTTTTCAGTGGAATTCCCAACAGGGCCTTGGCCAATTTTATCTTTTTGTCCAAGTTTCCCTCTCTGAATATCATAATCCTCTGGGCCTGCGGTGATCCTGCCCCGTGCATGGATTCCACCAGGGCGGTTCCTCCTGTCATGGCCTCTATAAGCCTTGATATTTTCATTCGATGTTCAGTGGGGACGCCTTCTACGCCGGAAAAATACTTTCTTACAAGGTACCCCACGTCTTCGCTTTCAAGGTCATACTGACTCGGTAGCGTCGCCAGAAAACCGCCGGCCAAGTCAACGGCCAATCGGGCCACCTCGAAATGAAACCGTGTCACGTTTTGCTTGCACACATTTGCCAGCATGGTGTCGACCATAAAGGCACCCGATTCCGTCGGCCAGCCCTCAGCCG
>CAZENC010000215.1:0-5558 GCA_964513115.1 uncultured Desulfobacteraceae bacterium
TCCTCGGGATTTCGGATGCCTTGTATCTGGAGATTTTCCATCAGTCTCCAATAGATGCGGTTCTCCGTCAGGCTCTTAGGTACAAAAAATCCGGCTCTCCCTGCAGAGCGGATCTCGCACTGTCAGGAGAAAACCAAACAAAATCTCGGGCAGCAAGCCTTTGACCGAGGCATTGAAAAGGAAATCAAAGGCCAACGTTTCTGGACAAATGCAGAAGCAATTATCAAGAATTTTGAACTTCCTCAACATTTCTGCGATGCAGTAGATTGGCAGTTAATAATGAGCTATTAGTCCTGCCACACTTCACGGTCTAATTGGACGAATCAAAAGAATCGGTAAGGCTTTTTTGGCAGGGAAATAAATCTCTTTGGGCGTCAATAAATAAAAAAATTTTCTTTTTTATAACATGTCTAAAATTTTTTAGCAATATTAAAAAATGAATCTGCTTTAAGGTCTGATTATTAATTCTCCCTAATTTTTTGTGAATTCACAATTGAGTTTCAACCGTATGCTCCATCAATACATATTTTATGAACTTCCTTTCAGCGATTTCATAATCCTTCTTCGAATAATGGTTTAGATTCTCTGGAATTCTAAATACCTTGTGATATCTTTTCAGCAAAAGGCCAATGCCAGTTTTTTTTCTTTGAACTTTTTCCATTTTTAATTTGGTTCTTTGACCGACAAAAACCTAAATACGGAGTGTTCATAAAGCCGACAAACAGACACGGCTATGCTTTTTGATATTCCCATATCTCGAAGACGACAGTAGATGTGAAGAGGGTTCATATAGTGTCTAAATTTTGGGCTCATAATCGGGGTAGCTCCTACCAACTCTTCAGGGTTGTCAAATGACGAGGTCCTTGTGTCTTGCAGTTTTTCCCTCCGTTAAGATTCATCGATAAATATTTTTCGTGCGGAAGTGATCATTCCAATTATGCACATGCAGAACATGAGCATGACCCATGGTGCAGGAAAGGATGACATGTCTACTAATTCGGCCATAGCAAACGCGGTACTTACGATCAAAAATATCGATAGAAATAAAAACAACAAGATTTTGAATTTCATTTTCGGTTTACCTTTCCTTAAAATTAAACACCCAATGGAATGATTCTATGAAACCAGGATTTTTTTAATCACCGCAGTATGGCGCGGTTGCGCTTTTTCTTTAAAGCAAGCATTGTGCCAGAATGCTTAGCAGTGGCCATGGTTATTTTTGATGTATTTTCGCGTAGTTATGTAGATATAAAGCGAACCGCAGAAAGGTAGACGGAATATGTGAAAATAATTACCACTTTATTATAAGCTTAGATTCCGGTTGTGTGTAAAGTTTTACCCATTTCATGCGGGCCTTTTGCAACCGGACAAATCAATAAAATGTGGGCAGTCAGGCCCGCCCTGATTGGCGACCGGTTTATTGAAAGACCATCTGGCCATCATGCACATCCACCCTCACGTGATCTCCCTCCTTGACTGACCCTTCCAGGATTTTGAGTGCAAGGGGATCCTGGATAAGATGCTGAATGGTCCTCTTGAGCGGCCTTGCACCATAGACCGGGTCAAAGCCTGTATTTGCGAGGAATTCCTCCGCGTTATCCGTGAGTTCCAGCGTGATCTTGTTGGACTCAAGGCGTTTACCCAGGATTGCCAATTGAATCCCTACGATCTTTTTGATCTCCTCAGGGCCCAGGGAGTTGAAGATAACTATTTCATCCGTACGGTTCAGGAACTCCGGCTTAAATGTGGCACGGAGGGCTTCCATGACTCGTCTTTCCATTTCGGCATCGTTCTTGCCGCCCAAATCCTGTATCCACTGGCTTCCGACATTGGAGGTCATAATAAGAACCGTGTTTTTGAAATCAACTGTACGTCCCTTGCCGTCGGTCATACGGCCGTCATCCAGGATCTGCAAAAGGGCATTGAAGACGTCAGGGTGGGCTTTTTCGATCTCGTCGAATAGAACCACCGAATATGGGTGTCTCCTGATCGCTTCGGTCAGATAGCCCCCTTCTTCATATCCCACATAGCCGGGCGGGGCTCCAATGAGTCTTGCCACGGAATGCTTTTCCATGTATTCGGACATGTCAACCCGAACCATGTATTGCTCATCGTCAAAGAGGAATTCGGCCAGTGCCCTTGCAAGCTCTGTCTTGCCCACACCGGTAGGACCCATGAAGATGAATGATCCAATGGGCCGGTTCGGATCCTGTAGGCCGGAACGAGCACGCCGTACGGCATTGGATACCGCTATGATTCCCTTTTCCTGGCCGACCACTCTCCTGGCCAACCTTTCCTCCATTGTGAGGAGTTTTTCCTTTTCACCTTCCATCATCCTTGAGACAGGAATCCCGGTCCACTTGGCGACCACTTCCGCGATATCTTCGCTATCCACCTCTTCCTTGAGCATTTTCCGCCCGGATTGTAGTTCTTCAAGCCTCGCGTTTTCCTCGTTGAGACCTTTTTCGAGTTCTATTAGGGTCCCGTACTTGAGTTCTGCGGCCCTTGCCAAATTACCCTCGCGCTCCGCTATCTGGGCATCGGACCTGGTGGATTCAAGCCTTTCCTTAATCTCTCTGATCTTTGAAATAGTCTCCTTTTCTTTCTTCCAGTGCGCTATCATTTCATCGGTATCAGATTTCAATTCACCCAATTCCTTTTCAATCTTTTTGAGCCGATCCTTAGATGCCTGGTCCTTTTCCTT
Organism: uncultured Desulfobacteraceae bacterium; assembly: GCA_964513115.1. Taxonomy (GTDB): domain Bacteria; phylum Desulfobacterota; class DSM-4660; order Desulfatiglandales; family Desulfatiglandaceae; genus JAFDHL01. Next base: position 2,705 of record CAZENC010000215.1, read on the forward strand.
TTTCAGGGCCTCTCTTTCAATTTCCAGCTGGGTGATTTTCCGCTGGATGTCATCTATCTCCGCCGGCATGCTGTCAATCTCTATCCGAAGCCGACTGGTTGCCTCGTCAATGAGATCAATGGCCTTATCCGGCAGGAACCGATCAGTAATATACCTGTAGGACAGGGTCGCGGCTGCTACAAGTGCGCTGTCCTTGATGCGCACTCCGTGATGCACCTCGTATTTTTCCTTAAGCCCCCGCAGTATCGATATGGTATCTTCCACTGTAGGTTCTTCGACCATCACGGGCTGAAAGCGTCTTTCAAGAGCCGCGTCTTTTTCAATGTGCTTCCTGTATTCTTTTATGGTTGTAGCGCCTACACATCTCAGTTCACCCCGGGCAAGTGCCGGCTTCAGCATGTTGGAGGCATCTATGGCGCCCTCGGCAGCACCCGCGCCCACAAGGGTGTGCATTTCGTCTATAAAGAGGATGATTTGACCGTGGGCATCTGTTACCTCCTTGAGAACGGCCTTGAGACGATCTTCAAATTCCCCACGGTATTTGGCGCCTGCAATCAGCGTCCCCATATCCAGTGCAACGACCCTTTTTTCTTTCAGGGTTTCCGGGACATCGCCCTGTATAATCCTCTGTGCCAGGCCTTCCACAATGGCGGTCTTGCCAACGCCGGGCTCGCCAATCAGGACCGGATTGTTCTTAGTCCTTCTGGAAAGGACCTGGATGATTCTTCTGATTTCGTCGTCACGGCCGATGACCGGGTCCAGGTTCCCTTTTGATGCAATTTCGGTCAGGTCCTGACAAAAGCGCTCCAGGGCCTGGTACTTGTCTTCGGGGTTTTGGTCCGTAATCCTTTGGCCGCCCCGTATATCCACCAGTGCCTTCAGTATCGTATCCCTGGTAACTCCGGCATCGGAAAGGAGCCGTGCTGCCTCTCCTTGCTTTTCATCCGTAACTGAAAGCAGAATATGCTCCAGACTGACAAATTCATCTTTTACTTTTTCCGCCTCTTCAAAGGCCTTATCCAGTAATGTTTTTGAACGGGGAGAGATATAAGCCTGGCCCAGTCCTCCGCCAGAAACCCGGGGTATTTTTTCAAGGGCAGCTTCAAAAGACTGCATAAGTCGTCCCTGATCAGCGCCTATTTTACCGAGGAGAGGGGGGATTACACCTTCCTTCTGCTCAAGGATGGCCCGCACAATGTGCTCGGGTTCGATCTGCTGGTGACCATGTTTTTCGGCCAGTTGTTGTGAGGCCTGGATGATTTCCTGTGCCTTGAGAGTAAATTTGTCAAATCTCATGTCTTTTTTTCCTCCGGATATATATGATAGATTTTTTAATTGAATCTGTTAAGATCATGTATAATCTAAAGAAAATTAAGTCTTCTCAGGCGGCATGTCAATACAGGCGGATTTTTCCGTATCCGGCGGCACTAATGTAAATGGCAAGAATTGACAGCAGTTTAAGATTTACCTATATATTCTACGCGGATCGGTCTTTGCTTGCGTAGGATTTCCCGTTTCGGACAGGACGACCGTGTTGACTGAACGGTGGTCTGAATGCGGATTGGATAGCTATCTAATGATTTCAAACATGGAAACCGAGATGTATAGTCAAGGAACAGATTTTATCAAAAAGAACATAGATATCCTGTGTTGTCCAAGGTGTGAAGGGCGGCTTGAGCTTAGCGGAAGCGAGTTCAACTGTATAAGCTGTCACCAGGATTATCCGGTTCAGGATAATATTCCGCAGCTGTTCTGGCCGAATGAATGGAATTCTTCAGAGCAGGATGTAACAGAAGACATCAAGTCATTTTACGAGGAAAATCCCTTTCCCAATTATGATGATTTTGACAATGCTGCGAGTCTAATCGAAAAGGCGAGAAAGGGGCTTTTTGCCAAAGTGCTGGATGATCAAATCCCTTTTGGGGTTCGCATCCTGGATTGTGGTTGTGGTACAGGGCAGTTAACAAACTTTCTGTCCATTGCCAACAGGACAGTAATCGGTACAGACATATGCCTTAATTCCTTGAGGATGGGACAGGAGTTCAAGGAAAAGAATGCACTGAAGAGGGCCTTTTTCTACCAGATGAATCTATTTCGTCCATGTTTCAAACCAGAGAGTTTTGATCTGGTTATCTCAAATGGTGTGCTTCATCATACGAGCGACCCCCTTCTAGCCTTTAAGACGATATCAAGGCTGGTCAGACCAAAAGGGTATATTATGGTAGGGCTTTACCATAAGTACGGGAGGCTGATTACCGATACAAGGAGGCGTATTTTTTATATCACAAAGGACAAATTCAAGTTCCTGGATCGGCGCATAGTAAATAAAAACATCAGCCAGGCAAAAAGAGATGCCTGGTTCATGGATCAATACAAAAATCCTCACGAATCCAAGCATACGATCGGGGAAGTCTTAAGATGGTTGGATGAAACCGGATACACCTTTGTAAACAGCATACCAAAAACAGTGCTTTTCAAGGGCTTTGGCGAATCAGAGAAACTGTTCACCCCGGACAGGTTAGGCAATCCGTTTGAGAGGTTTCTGGTTGAAATTGGAATGTCATTTAAAGGGGGAAGGGAGGGAGGATTTTTTGTAGTCATTGCAAAGAGATCCGAGTAGTATTTCGTCCCGGAAGTTCCTTGAGAACGCATAGCTGGTATTCCGTATCAAATATTGCATAATCCAGAAGCAGCAATTATATTAAAACCTAACGTGTTTATAATATGACCTGAAATGTGTAAAAGCCCAATTGGGCAGACATTAGAGATCAGCATTTAACCATCAACGGCCAGCCTTGCTTTGAGTGGATAGTATGAAAATATTAGGGATTTCCTGCTTCTACCATGACAGCGC
>CAZENC010000216.1:0-5539 GCA_964513115.1 uncultured Desulfobacteraceae bacterium
AAATCATGAAACAAAACAAAATCAAGCGATTGCCCGTTACAAAAAGCGGTAAGTTCGTGGGCCTTGTTACAAGGGCAATGATACGCGATGCCTCACCGTCAGAGGCAACAAGTCTCAGCATTTATGAATTGAATTATATCATATCAAAAATGATCGTAGGGGACATAATGGTCAAAAAACCTGTCACGATTTCACCTGATCTGCCCGTTGAGGAGGCAATCAGGCTCGGCAAGGAGCACGGTATGGGAGGATTTCCGGTAATTGAAAAGGGCGAGCTTGTAGGTATCATTACCGAATCTGATATCGTATGGGTAGTATCGAATGCCCTGGGCCTCGGCGAAAAAGACAGCAGGCGAATCACCATCAATGCAACAGGCAAACGATTTGGATACCTAAGGGAACTTGTTGAAGTGATGGACTCAAACAATATTCCCATATTGAGTCTCCTGAGTATACCAACGTCCAAGAAGGAAGACTGGTCTCTGATTCTGAGGCTTAAGACAAAACACGCTTCCGTTGCAGTAGAGGGTTTAAAGAAAAAGGGCTTCGATATAGCGGATGTATTTTAATTTTGAGCCCGGAAATTCTCTTTTTCATATACTTAAACTCTGAACCACCCGCCCCTTTTTCAGCATAGAAGATAAAAATTGCATGGCGAACCATGCCCGTTACTTCAATAGAATATCACGAAGAAACAAGTTACCAGCGTCGTAATATGAAGGGGCATTTCCTCGACCTGAAAAACCGACCTGACGTTTTCAAGACCTATCCTGGTGCCGAGGTCCAAAAACTTCCAAGAAAAATTGAGTTCCCTGAAATAAAACTTTCCACCCTCATCAAAAAAGATCCTCACCAAGATAAAACGTCACTAACTCCTGATATCGAAGAGCTTTCCCGTATATTGATATTGACATACAGCATCACTGCCAGCGCCAGCCACACAGGAGGAGATTTTTACTACAGAAGTTGCCCCTCGGCCGGCGCACTGTATCCGGTTGAAATCTATCTGGCCGGAAATGGCATTAATGGGCTGAACGACGGTCTCTATCATTTTTCAATTGCTCAACATGCCCTCGCCTTTCTCCGCAAAGACCATTTTCCAACATATGCCAAAAAGGCAGCGCAGCCATCAAGCCCGAAATCCTCTCCTATGACCTTTTTCTTTACCGCCATCTTTTTCCGGAGCGCGTGGAAATATCGGGACCGCTCATATCGATATCACCTGCTGGATACAGGGCATCTGCTTGAAAATCTTTTAATGGCCCTGAAATCCAATGGGTTATACCCTTCTCTTTCATACGACTTCGATGACTACAACATCAACCAGCTCCTGGGTCTGGATGTTACAAAGGAGGTCTGCCTTTGTCTGTGCCAAGTGCAAGGAAAGCACGAATTTCAGGAAGAGGCAACACAAGAAATCGATGAACTCCCGGAGCAATTCAAAAACGCAAGTCGTGTCGCTAAAGACGAGACGGACTATCCCCTTGTACGGAAAATGCATGCGGCAGGTTCCACAGTTACCTTGCGGTCAAAACCAGAACACAAAATGCTTCATGAATTTTGTGTGCAGCCGGATCGTTGGGAGAAAATCAAAACACCCGCCTCCTGGCCAGAGGTTATGAACTATCCTGAAAGTGTCTTTCAACGCCGCTCCAGTCGCAATTTCGTGAGAGAGCCAATGACGCGGGAAGTCCTCGCTGCCCTATTTGACAGCCTCTGTGCCCAAAGCTCAGGAAACGCCGAAGAAACATTGAAAATTAACCGGTATATCTGCACCGGATTTCTGGTTGGCAGCGCCGAAGGATTTGCCAGGGGATTTTACCTGCTTGATACGGAATCACGAGCCACAGGCATGGCTGCTTCCGGCCTTTTCCCGGACCGAATGGCACGCGTCTGCCTGGATCAGGCATGGCTCGCAAGTGCGGCGGTCCATTTTCTTTTCATGACCAACCTAAAGGTGCTTGACCAACTGTGGGGTCCAAGGGGATATAGATATGCTATGATGACGGCGGGCCGGCTGGGGGAAAGGCTATATCTTGCAACGACTGCCATGGGATTGGGTTGCTGTGGGATCGGCGCATTCTATGACATGGAGGCGGCCGACCTCCTTGGTCTTAACAAGGAATCACGGCTCCTATACCTTGTGGCCGCCGGGCCTGTAAAATCCAGAATAAAACACTAGATTTTTTCTTATTTGCAAGAACAGTTCACTTTAAAAAACGTGGATATCGGACGTGCGAATAGCAAGATACACGTCCCTTGCTTCCGTGACCGTCATCTCTATCAGATCGTTCTTGCTGAGCATTGTCTGGAATACAATCTTGCCCGTCCTGGCGGATACTTCATAATAGGGCCCGCGCTGGATGACATTCAAAACCTTTGCCTGTAAAAGGTTTATGCCATTGTCCGAGACGGCCTCCTTTCTAATCACGATGTCTTCAGGTCGAATGGCAATATGGCCGTGGCCCTTCGCAGGGGCCGCCTCCACCTTAAGCGTCAGTTCCTCAATGTGGGCTGTTCCTTCGTCAAAAACCGCTGGAAAGATGTTTTTCATGCCCACGAATTCAGCCACAAATGGTGTCGAAGGCCTCTGAAATACCTCAGCCACGGGACCCGTCTGCTCCACATTTCCCTGATGGATAACAGCCATCCGTTCTCCCAGAAAAAGCGCTTCCGCAAAATCGTGGGTAACCATGAGAAAAGTAATACCCACCTCTTTATGGAGTCGCTTTAGTACTTCCCGAATCTCTTCTCGGAAATTGGGGTCCAGGGCGGATAGGGGTTCGTCTAAAAGCAGCACGGAAGGATTCACGGCAAGGGCCCTGGCAAGGGCCACGCGCTGGCTCTCACCACCGCTGAGATTCTTTACTGAGCGCTCCGCAAGGGGCATCAGTCCCAATTGGTCCATCAGCCACTGCACCCATTTCTCTGATTCGGCGTCGTCTTTTCGATGGTATCGAAGGCCATAGGTGATATTGTCCAGTACGCATAAGTGAGGAAAAAGCGCATAATCTTGGTAGACGATCCCTATTCCCCGTGCCTCCGGAGGCAGGCTCGTAATATCGCGGCCTTTAACCAGGATGCGTCCGTCGGTAATCGGTGAGATACCCGCAATGGCTTCCAGCACAAGAGTCTTTCCGGCACCGGTCGGTCCAAGAAGCATAAAAAACTCTCCATCATCTATGGAAAGATCAATATCATGAACCGCAAAACCGGAAAGCTCAATTCTAAGTGATTCTAAACTGATCATGCTTTGTGCTCTTTTGGCAGCGAGAATATCCTCAGCAATAGAAATAAAATAAGGCACACCAATATAAGCCACACGGCAACAGGTTGAGAGTATTTCAGACCATAGGCAGTGAAACGTTCGTATATCATAACCGGTGCTATCATTGGGTGATAAGCCACAATGACGACCGCTCCGAATTCACTAACTGCTCTTGCGCAACACATGATAACCCCAACAAGCATGGAGCGCCAGGCAAGAGGAAAAGTCACGCGGAAAAAGGTGCCGGTTAGAGAAGCACCAAGACTCCTGGAAACGTTTTCCAATCGCACCGGGATGGCTTCAAACCCTGTCTTGACCGTGTTGATATAAAACGGCAGGCCAACAAAAGTAAGTACCGTCACAATTCCGGTGACCGTTCCCATGATGTGTATTCCAACCTGCTGCATGATCTGCCCTAACCAGTGGTTTTTCCCGGCCAGACCCAGAATGGCAATCCCGACGACCGGATGTGGGATCATAATGGGGAGATCGATGATACTTTCAACAAACCTCTTCCCAAAAAAATCTTTCCGGGCAAGCAGATAGGCAAAGGGAGTGCCGATAACAAACGAAATAAGGGCTGCCAGCCCGGATGTATAGATACTCAGCCAGATGGAACGAAGGACATCAGGGTCTTGGACAGCTTCCTTAAGGTCCTGCAAAGAGGGCTGAGTAATCATCTCGATCAGGGGAAAGAGAATAAACACAACAACAGTAAAAGAAGAAAAAACGGCTATCCAGAAAAACGGATCAATATGTTTCTGTGTTTTCATCCTGTTACGATTTTTCTTGATCGATCCTTCTAAGGGCAATAGCAAAATCCCCCCGGTCCAACGATCCAAAATCCAGGACGGACTGGCGGGGATTTTTTTCAAACAACTGCCAAACAGAAAACATTACGCTAATTTCTTACCTCAACCCACTTCTGCAGCGATAACGGCAGTTGGCTTTTCATCTTTTCCGTGGGAACACGACAGGGGATAAAAGGAGGTTGTCCCATGTCCTTCAATACCTTCAGCCCGCCCGCTGGATCCATCAAATATCCTAAAAAGGCCTCCGCGGCTCCCGGATTGGGCGCCTCTTTCACCATTGTGATGCCATAGGTGCAGGATTTTCCGGCTCGGGTAGTCCATGTACCTGGCTTTTTCCCTGTCACCTTTACCTTCGCCTGTTTGTAAAAATCGTCGTTTTTGTAATTGCCGAGGTTAATCTTATCAGGAAGCTTAAGATATTTCAGACCATGCTGAACAGCCACTGAAAGGTACTCCCATGCATAATCCATATTTCCGGTCTTAAGCAGTGAGACCAATTCCACTGATTTCGGCCTCACATTTTTTTTAGGCCGGTTGGCGATCAATTGATCGTAAAGGCCCGGGGCCTGGTAGTGTTTTTCAGCAAGCTGGAGGACCATCAGGCTTCGGTACCCGCATGGATCCAGATTTGGGTCCGAGTGTCCCCAAACAACGCCCTTCCTGGTCAGGATCTTGTACCAATTCTCTGCATTCACTTCTTTGGCAAAACGGCTCTTGTCCGTATAGCAAAGCACCAGCTGGTTGGTCGCAAACCGAATATTCCAGTCGGCGTACTGGGGAATCAGGTTCTTGTCTATAACCTTAAAATCAGCAGCGCCCATGATATCCGCGGGTTTATGAAGCTCTGAAATCATACGCGCCATCTTTGTGCTTCCGCCGGGGGTTCTAAGGATGTCCAGTTTGGGATACTTCGCCTCGAGAAATTTTTCCATCTTTGCAAAGGGCACTGTTAGACTCCCTGCATGGAAAATAATAAGTTTGCCCTGGGGTTCGGCCCCAATAGAAAATGGGAAAAGGACCGCAAGTCCCAGGAAAAAAACGAAGATCCATTTAATGTAATTCTCAAACTTCTTCATAAATCATCCCTCCTTATTCAATGTCGTTTGTTGTGGAAAAACCATTTTACCGCATAAACTCAGATCATATCCCTCTAACTTTTCGGCAATCTCCCGAAACTGCGGCTCATGGAGCAGCCCTAAAAAAAGCTGGACCCCCTGTTCAAAAAAATGCTCTTTTAAAATGAGGAGGTCATACCGTTCCCAGCGAATAGGGATAAAGTCCAAACCCAAAAGCCCGGCAACAGGTTTGATTGCAGGAGCTGCATCAGCCCGCCCTGAAAGAACCTCCATGGCCACATCCAGATGGCTTCTGAATTCTTGATCGTAACCTTCAATGTGCGTCTCTTTGAGCCCGGCCTTCTCCAGTTCCCGGTCAAGGAGGAGGCGCGTGCCTGTCCCTT
>CAZENC010000217.1:0-5533 GCA_964513115.1 uncultured Desulfobacteraceae bacterium
TCCAGGTCACCGTCACCATCCACATCGCCAAGGGCTAATGATGAAGTTTCATTGGATTCCGAAGTAATATTTTTGCCTGTTATTCCGCTAAACGGATCAGCCGTACGGTTGTTAAGATATAGACGATTGGGTTGCCCGAAATTGCCTGCAACAACATCCAGGTCGCCATCGCCATCCATGTCTCCAAGGGCAATTGCCCAGCTGGGATGAGAATCAGAAGTGATGTTTTTGCCTATCACACTGCTAAATGGGTCAGCTGCGCCACTGTTCAAATAGAGTCGGTTGATATCGCCACCTGAAAGCCCCCTGTTCCCTGTGACCACATCCAGATTACCGTCGCCGTCAACATCGCCGATGGCTAATGAGGTTGTAATTTGAGTGTCCGAAGTGATGTTTTTTCCTGTCACGCCATCAAATGGGTTGGAGGCTCCGTTATTCAGGTAAAGCCGATTTACATCACCCCAATTTCCAGCAACGATGTCTAAGTCACCATCTCCGTCCAAATCGCCGAGTTCAACAAATTCAGTGTCATGTGCATCCGAAGTAATGTCAGTACCCATTACACCGATAAAGCTAACAGGCGTGCCATTGTTTAAGTACAGGCGATTGGCCTGGCTGAAATTTCCCGAAATCACGTCAAGGTCGCCGTCACCATCCATATCGCCAAGGGCAGCTGAAAAAGTATTATATACGCCTGAAGTGATATCTTTGCCGGTCACACCATCAAATGGTTTAGATGTTCCGTTGTTCAAATAAAGGCGATTGGTTTGATTGTAATTCCCTGCAACTAAATCTAAATCACCGTCTCCATCAACATCGCCTAGGACGACGGACCAGGTATCATGGGTATCTATTGCGATGTCTTTGCCGGTCACACCATCAAATGGGTCAGACAAACCGTTATTAAGATAAAGTCGGTTGGTCTGATTATCATTGCCTACAACGATGTCCAGATAGCCGTCTCCGTCCACATCGCCAAGAGCGATCGATTGGGTGTCATGACCGTCAGAAGTAATGTTTTTACCAGTCACCCCGCTGAACGGGTCGGAAGTACAGTTGTTTAGGTATAGTCGATTTGCACCATTATAATTCCCTGCAACCACATCCAGATCGCCATCACCGTCCACATCGCCTAGAGCAACCGAGTAGGTTTCATTGGAATCAGGGCTGATATTCTTGCCCGTCACACCAGAAAATGGGTCAGAAGTGCCGTTGTTCAAATAAAGACGGTTTACTTCGCCTCCTGATGTCCCCTTGTTTCCAACAACCACATCCAAGTCTCCGTCGCTGTCTACATCGCCAAGGGTTATTGAGTAGGTACTGTTGAAGTCTGAAGTTATGTTTAAGCCTGTTATTCCATTAAAAGGGTCAGAGGTCCCATTATTCAAGTAGAGGCGGTTTGTGCCATTAAGATTGCCCACAACGACGTCTAGGGTTCCATCATCATTTACGTCGCCAAGAGCTACTGAGAGAGTTGTGTAGTTATCAGAAGTAATATTTTTGCATGTTACTCCGCTAAATGGATCTGAGGAACCGTTGTTTGCATACAAACGCGGGGGGCCATCCGTATTTCCCGCAACCACATCTAAATCGCCGTCTCCATCCACATCACCAAGGGCTACTGAGTAGGTTTCATGGGTATCAGAGGTAATGTTCTTACCCAATACCCCACTAAACGGATCAGACGTGCCGTTATTCAAGTAAAGACGGTTGCGATCAATATAATCAAATGTGCCTGCAACCACATCCAGGTCACCGTCACCGTCCATGTCGTCAAGAACAACCGATTTGGTTTTATAGATGTCAGAGGTTATATTCTGGCCTGTAATTCCATTGAACGGGTCGGAAGTTCCATTGTTTAGGTACAGCCGGTTATGGTCTCCCATGCCTACTTCGTTTCCCACAACCAAATCCAGATCACCGTCACTATCTACGTCTCCGAGGGCGACCGACGAAGTATCGTGAGTATCCGAGGTTATGTCCTTACCTGTTACTCCATTGAATGGGTCTGAGGTGCCATTATTCAGATAAAGGCGATTGGCCTGTCCGTAATTTCCGGCAACAACATCCAAGTGACCGTCACCATTTACGTCTCCGAGGGCGACTGACGAAGTATTATGAGTATCTGAAGTGATGTCCTTACCAGTCACACCGTTAAATGGATCAGATGTTCCGTTATTCAAATACAGGCGATTGGATTGCCCCCCATTTCCTGCTACCACATCCAGGTGTCCATCGCCATTTACATCGCCAAGGACTACCGGAAAGGTATAGTGAGCATCCGAAGTGATGTTTTTGCCTGTCACACCGTTGAACGGATCAGACGTGCCGTTGTTCAAGTAAAGACGATTGGTTCCATTATAATTTCCCACGACCAGGTCCAGGTGTCCATTTCCGTCGAGATCTCCAAAGGCAATTGATGAGGTATCATCAGTGTCCGTGGTAATGTCTTTTCCCGTAACCCCATTAAAAGGATCAGAGGTGCCGTTATTTAGATAGAGACGATTGGTTTCTAATGAATTTCCTGCGACCAGGTCCAGATCCCCATCTCCATCCACATCGCCGAGGGCCATTGACCAGGTAGCGTGCGAATCTGAAGTGATGTTTTTTCCTGTCACCCCGGAAAACGGGTCGGACGTTCCGTTATTTAAGTAGAGCCGATTAACATCACCTCCTGAAAGCCCCCTGTTTCCTGCAACCACATCAAGGTCGCCGTCACCGTCCACGTCGCCGACGGCCATTGATTCAGTATAATAAGCGTCTGAAGTGATATCCGAACCGGTTGTGGTGCTTGAAGAAAGAGCTCCGTATTTTCTGCGCCACTTGGCAAGAAGCAGTGCCTGTTCATCCGTGGACCAATTCGCAGTAGTCCGGGATTCGTCTCGCAGGTTGGTATCGCTGAAATCCTCCGTGAACGGCAAACCCGGCTCCGCTGCCTGAAGATGTGAGGCACTCAAAAACACCAGGAATATGCACGCAAGTAAATAACCCAGCCCTGAAATACATTTCCCATGACGACAACCTCTAATAGAAAGCATTTTATCTCTCCTTGATAAGTTACAGTTGAATCTCAATTAATAAGTAAAGTTCACCTTTAACTTTGCCCATATCCTCAAAGCGATAATGCAGCTCCCTTCTCAATCGAAGTAATCTCACAGTTTCAGTCTATTTTAGACTATTTATTGCTTTTATCCAGGACTGCTAGTATCTGCTTTAGATTGCTTTCCGCGTCTGCATATCCGGGATTAAGCCTTAATGCCTCCTTAAAATGTAAAATCGCTTCCCTGAGATATCCCTGGCGAGCCAGCACAATTCCCAGGTTATTTTGCGTCTTTGCATCAGGATAACTTTTATTTCGTAATGCCTCTCGAAAATGAATGGCCGCTTCTCTATAATCCCCATTTTTTGCCAGGGCTGTCCCCAGGTTTTCATGCGCCTTGGCATAACCAGGATTTATCTTTACGGCTTTTCGATAACTGGCAATGGCCTCATCAAGCTTTCCCTGCCGAACCAAGGCAACCCCCAGGTTGTTTTGTGCCTCCGCATTGTCTGGTTGGGTGCGTATTACCTCTTGAAAATGACCGATTGCTTCCTCATAGTTTTCATGCTGCACAAACAAAACTCCCAGTCTATTGTGTGCTGCCAAGTTGTCCGGTCTGATCCGCAGTGCCTGCGTGTAATGTGTAACAGCCTCCTCAGGCTTCCCAAGCTGTGTCAAAACATTCCCCATTTCATAGTGAGCCTCGCTAAAATCAGGCCTGATTTTGAGTGCTTCCGAATAGTGCTTCACAGCCCTTTCGAGTTTTCCCCGGGCAGAAAGGCTGTTTGCCAGGTTGTAGTATGCCTCTGCATTTTGTGGGTTGATCTCAAGGGCTTTTTCATAGTGTACGGCGGCTTCCTTGAAGTTTCCCTGCCGGGCCAGGGCATTTCCCACGTTCATATGCGCCTCGGCATAGCCTGGTTCAATGTGAAGTGCCTTTGCATATTGGCTAATGGCACCCTTTAGATCCCCCTTTCCGCTCAGTGCCACGCCCAGGTTATAGTGTATTCTTGCATTATCGGGTGCAACCCGCAGCGATTCCCTGTAATGGCTGATCGCCTCATCAAAATTTCCCCGTTCTGTAAGGACAATACCCAGGTTATTATGTGCCTTTGCATTAAGTGGATCGAGCTCTATAGCTCTGCTATAATATTCAATGGCCTTAGTAAGATCCCCACGGGACTTGTGGACATTTCCAAGGTTCAGGTGAGGCCTTGAGTTTGAAGCCGCTTTTTTGATGCAGTCCTCCCAAAAAGCTATAGGATCTTTCCAAGCGTGGTTTCTTGATATGGTACAAACTGAAAAAACTAAAACCAAACTGCTCAATCCGGCAATAAATAGCCATTGCCGTTTTGCAAGGCCCTTTTCAAAAGCCCTGAAAACAATGGCGATAAGGGGCAAAAAGAAAAACATTGAGGGGAGGTATGTCCTGTGCTCAAACACGAGTGCCAGCCCGATGACGGATGATTCTATGACCAAGTTTCCAAAGAACCACAGGATAGAAAAGGAAATTAACCGTTCCCTTTTGGCCAGGTAGACGGCAAGAACTATCAGGCCAATAACAGTAAAAATGGCAAGTATTGTGGTTGGAGGTTCAATCAATGATAAAGAGAGTCCAAAATCATGCTCCAGGCTGAACCTGGAAGGGTGGGGATAGAGAATAAGGCTGATATAGTAAATGACCACGCGAAACTCGGTGAGCAACCTTTGCGGCATTGTAAAATCTTGTGCATGATAGAAAAGAATTTCTTTTAATGAATCTCTGCCTATGAATAAAATATATCCGGATATAACAAGGATAATAAACACGAACACGAAACGCAGAACATACCGTTTCAGCCATTGAAAACTCAAATCCTGAAAGAAAAACCACTCATAAAGAAAAATAAAAAAGGGTAAGGTGGCTGCATTCTGCTTGGAACCCAGAGCAAGTAAACCGCTCAAGACGCACCCGAAAAACCACACATAACCGGCGACAGAAAATTTTGCATTTGATGTCGATTGAACACGTAAAGATCTTTTTTTCTGATTTGATTTTAATTCCCGATCCGTTGTCATGAGAAGTCTGCCCCTGACATAGCATAGGAGGGAAAGCACATAGAACATGGAGGCCATACTGTTCATTCTCTGTACAATGTAGGTAACTGACTGGATCTGTATCGGATGAGCAAGCCAGAGGGCTGCCGAAAAAAAGGCTATCAAGCGATTGTATTTAAATCCGGCATGCTTAGGTGAGATATTTAATGTAACTTCAATCAACAAAAAAAGAAAAATTCCACTCAGAATATGGATGAAAATATTAAATATACGATAACCTGCAACATTGTATTCATGAAAATAATAGTTGAAGGCAAAACTGATATTTGCGAACGGACGATTCTTGCTGTGGCTTTTTGTGGCCGCCATCAAAAGGTTCTTTGCCGAAAGTACTGTTATACGAATGTGCGGATTTTCCAGGATGTTTGAAGCGTCATCAAGATAGAACGGCACATC
>CAZENC010000218.1:0-5532 GCA_964513115.1 uncultured Desulfobacteraceae bacterium
ACTTGTGTTTGTAATCTTTACCTTGAAAATGGTTCTCCTTGCGTTGAAATTTCAATTACTGGGGGGCTGTGCTATCTGCTATCTTGGTCATGAATTTATGATACTGAATTTGTGAGATATCCAAACCATCCCTGATATTATTTTGATTTCATGCGGTTGCTGATAGGCAGGGTCTCCTTATGTCAGCGGTAGAAAACAATTGGATGTAAGGCGTATTCATCGCATATGTCCGCCTATTCCACTTTGAACATTATTCATTCTGAAAATGTTGTAGATAACTGATGTGAACGCCTCAAACGCATTTTCAACTTGAAATATTAGGGGATTCTATTAGATGATGGACTAAATCTAATATCCCAAAAAAGGAGGAAAATGCATGAACAAAGGAGATTTAGTGAACGAGGTGGCAAAGGTAGTCAGTACCAAGAAAGAGGCCCAGGCAGCGGTAGATTGTGTTTTTTCATCAATCACCAAGGCACTGAAAAGGAAGGATACCGTTACACTGGTGGGATTCGGAACTTTTAAGGTGCAGGGAAGGAAGGCCAGGGAAGGAAGGAATCCTGCAACCGGGGAATTAATCAAGATCAAGGCAAAGAAGGTTCCCAAATTCGTGGCAGGTAAGGCTTTGAAGGATGCAGTGAAATAATCAGATTGAAAATATTTGTATCAAGCCCTCATCGGGTGTAAATTATCCTGATGGGGGCTTTTTTATAATGGGTACAACATCTTACATTCAGATTATTCATATCGGAAGGTCATCGCATTTGTTTTAGTCGGATCTGCAATCCCGCGCTGCGCAGAATCTTCAATAATTTGCGGGTTTTCTTAGGGGAAGGTTCAGGCAATTCAATCTGTTTGGGCCTGCTGTTATAACCCAGCCACACATATTCTGGGTCGATATTAATGATCCATTGAGGAAAAACATTCATATCGAAAACCATTATGGGCTCGACCGTGACCACCTTCCTTGGATATTGAAGATTAAGAAATTGACGATATCTTTTCGATGGTAAAGGGGCCTTTGATATTCTCCTGTATCCATTGTTCCTGTTAGTTTCAAGAGTCGTTAACAATATAACGTTCTCAGGAAACTCCTTCAAGAATTGCTCAAAATATTCAGGTCGTTTAGATTGAAAATAATATGTCTTATGCGGACTCCTTATGTTGTGTTCCTTGATACTTTCAATAATCTTGCGGGTGAATTTTGGACTACAGAAAGATATGTCAGCATTCCCGCAAACGAAAATGATTGGAGTGCTTGGGATTTTCTGAAGTCGTTCTTCGTGGTAATGCGGGACGTATTTATAACACTTCATGCAGTTATGTTTCTGTCTCTTGGCTTGTTGCTGAAAACTAGGTCCACAATAGGAACAATGAAATCTGCAACCCTTGAACGGGTTCCAGGTTTGCGTATCAGAATACATGTGAGATTTTTTATCCATTATTTATTCCTCCTATTAAAGGTTTATAAAATAACATCTGCCTTGGCCACATATTCACTTATGGTATTAGGAAAAAGATTTTACAATTTATTCCTATCCACAGAGAGTCATGGACGAAGATGGAAAATATATTGCCCGGAAGGTGAGGCAATCGTAGTTGTCAAATTCGGATAGATATTTTGAAGATAATTAAGATTGATATAGTTGCCCAGGGGAGGCTTTAATATATTCCGTTTGTATAGATTGAACAAGATTGAAGAAGATTGAACAAGGTGCTATATCATGTAACCTGTTGAAAATATTAGACAATAACGTATTTTTTAGCAGGACTTGAAGGATTGAACGGAGATGTCATTTGTCCCAGTTATTAGTTATTAATGTCCTTTTTTCCTTTTTCTTATTATTATCATTCAATTATTCAATTATTATATATAATATATAAATTAATTAAGGATATTAAGGATTTACACAATAATGTGGGATTGAGAAACACTGTCAATCCCCTTCAATCGCCTCTATTAACCGTTATTTATGTCTTAAAAAATATTTCCACTCATATTCCTTCCCGGTGGATCGATCCAAACCAATACTGCCTTCAGCCTTCAGGGTTTCCAAGACGTTGTTATATTCCTTCACTCCCCCATTCAATATTTTAGATCGTATAATCTGTCCCCTTGTCACCATTCCCTTCCTTCTGGCGATATACTCCAGAACCCTCTTTTTCTTTTTCTGTTGTTCACTTTCCCCTAATTCATTTCGGAATAGATACATTGTTGATTTGGCCGCATAGTCAACAATGGAACATGCACCTTTGATGGATTTAGCCTTAATGAGATGGATTTTGGGGTGTTCTATGATCTGGAGTAACATGGCAATTTTTATAACATAAGGGGACCATCTCTTGACAAAAGGTTCTATGATCTCTCGATTTTTTTCGGGTTGTTTCCAAAGATCGAAATACAATTTATCGTGAAAGGAATTATAGAGTCTTGCTGCATTAGAACTTAAAGAATATTTATGGACCTTTTTCCTGTCGAATAAACGGATTGTCTTTTCGAGTCTATTAACGATGACGGAGTCCCTTTTTCTAGGTTGGGGGAGGGCTGGTGGGAGGGTTTCCTTTTGAGGTGGATAGAACAATAGAAATCGTGCCAAAAATCCAGTAAACACATCCTCGATTTTAATATTTTTTTCCAACCAGGATAACGTTGAGACCGCGTTGATGGTGATGAAAGGTCTCTCTACGGTGATTAAACCGGAAGTCTTTGTCAGGATCTGGATCTCGCCTGGAACGTCATATAAATTGGTTAGGAGATTTTTGAATCCCAATTTGTATGTGCGATTCATACTGTTTATCCATTGTCCAAATTCGGAAAACATCACCATCCCTCCGTTGCTCAAACTTAAATATTCTAGTAAGGCTTCTGGGGTTGCCTCTTCTGGTAGAATAGGATTTTGATATCTTAATTTTGCAATCCTGTCCTCCAATTTCTTCCTCTTTTCGTTGTTTTTGGAGATGCGATCTAATCTCATTTCCAGGACAGTTATTTTCTCTTTAAGTTCTTCTCTCCTCCTAAAGGCAAGTTTGGCCCCTTTATTTAAAGCCGTTGTTTTAAAAGTTCCACTTACGCCTATTATAAGCGCCCAGATGTTACCATAAAGTCTTTGGAAATATTCTTCCTCCGAGAAATAACATCTCTTTCCAATGATGGCCGACAAGGTACATAACGTTGATTGTGTGATCATCATTGGTTCTGCGTCAGTTTCCTCGCATTTTTGTTGGATGTATTCATCCAGGAGAGAGGGTAAATAAGAGGTCTGAAAGGTCTTTGTAGGCTTCTGCGATTCCAATATTTTAAGAGCCTTCTTCTGAATGTCATCTTCATTGATCTGAATAGAAGTCTTTTGGGGGCGACCGTATCCCTCTTTGGCTAACGCTTTTGCCGATGCTTTGTAATCCCCATTATATTCCAATAAAGCATGTACAGCGAAGGGACCATAAGCCTTATCATGATCAAAAGGCGCTCCATTTGTCGTGAAACAATAAAAAATCTTGTTGTTTATTAAGGATGCGGAATAGCCTTTTCCCTTGCCTGGTCTTCGGTAATGTTGAAATTTCGAATTACCTTTTCTGACTGCCTTCCAACCATGTTTTTCCAAAATGGGTATGATATTTCCTCTCTCATCAAAGTCTTCTCCGGGTAATTTAGGCCCTTTCTTATTCCTTGGTGTTTTGTAGCCGCGTTCTATATCCCCGGGGTTAATCCATTCATTCAACGACCGGGCTGTCTTGATAAGGAAAGAACGTTGTTTCGGCGTTATCTTGGGGATCTTTAATAAATCCCCTTGAAGCGCCTTGTAGCCAGGGGAGGGGGGACACAGGAAATAACCACCTTCTCCCCTGGTCTCAATTGCCTTTGGATGAATAAAATATTCTCCGTTATGTTTCTGGGCAAGGAATTCCTTTCCTTTGTACCCGTGTTGACCTTTGCCATCGACCTTCCTCCTCAGGACCGCCAGATTGCTATTTCCGGTTATCGTGACATCAGAACATTTGTATACGACGTGATATCCCCCGTGTTGAGTTCGGCATACCATCAATCTCTTAATAAGATTCGGATATCTTTTTGCAACAGCCTTCTTCCAAGGTCGAAATAATTCCCCTCTAACGTCAAAATCTAAGACCTCAACGTTACCTGAAACCTTCCCGCATACAATGGCTACACAAAGATCTGAATATTGTTGAGAGAACCATTTTTTGATAATGTTTTTTGGGGGGATTTCTTTTTGACAGCGTTTCCATTTGCTAATGATAGGTGTCTTCCTTTTTTGGGTTACGGGGATGATTGAAAGACCCTTGTCTTTGTAACTAAGCGCAGCCTTCAAAATAAGACCCGGTTTAAGGTTCGTTGCATTTTGTTTTCCATCCTTTTTTAAATTCTTCTGTCGCTCCTTCATTTCATACCTCCTATTTAAATTTGGTTTTTGTTAGAAGGGCGATAATCGTAAACGATCTTCTAACGGTTGTTTGGGGGAGCACGGAGCACACCCTATGTTGTTGAATTGTTCAGGTATTTAAATCATGAGGGCCAGCTAAAATTTAGCTGGCCCTTTTAATTTAGAAAAAACGACATTATTTCGTTTTTTCCTTGTGTTGACGCACCATTTTTTTCAATTTCGAAAGTTTGCTCTCAATCTCTTCGATCTCGGAAATCTCGATTTTCATGAGCAGATCATTGTTACCGCTTTCGATAATGGAATCTAGCCGTTTCCCAAAAGATTTTACTGACCTACCAAAATGCTTAATTGCCTTTTCCGGGCCGGGTGGTAAGTCCTCCTCATCATCCTCCTCATCATCCTCATCACCATCTTCGTCTTCGCCATCTTCGTCTTCCTCCTCATCATCATCTTCGTCTTCGCCATCATCTTCATCACCGTCCTCATCTTCGTTCTCCTCATCATCGCCATCATCGCCATCTTCCTCATCATTTTCGTCATGTTCATCGTCATCTTCCTCATCATCCTCTTTATCAGACTCAAGAGATTTAATGAGTTCGTCTGCCTTTTTCTTGAGGCGATCAACAGCATCTTTTTCATCAAAATCTATTTCCAGATCAATGTCATTTTCCATCAGCAAATGATCTACCATCTCATCCTTCTCGATCAACCTCGACAACTCGTAGAGCCGCACATTACCAAGAAAAGCCAGAACGGGGTAATTTTCGATGTCAACTTTCTTGGCCATCTTCATGTATCTCTGCACTGTTCTGATCGATACATGAGGAATACGTTTTAATACATAGGTTTGCCACTTCCCCTTTTTTTGTTTTTTAACAATATGTTTTAAGGTCAAGAGATAAAGACCCAAACGGATGGCCCTTTCTGCTGCCAATTTTTCAGTATTTTGACATAGAAGATATCCCTTCTCGATATTGTTGAGAAGATATCTGATTTTGTCGTTCCGTGTTTCGCACCTTGCTGGAAATTTAATTCTGTTTTTCGTTATCATTTTCAATTCCTCCTTTAATAATAGTAAGTTTGTATTGTTGTTGCCCTCGCCGATTAATTCACAAAATTGATTAGTCCATCG